>NZ_VRVH01000470.1:0-2424 GCF_008040095.1 Methylobacterium sp. WL6
GGCGGGCACGACGGGCCGAGGGGAAGACACGATCGACGACGACACGATCGACATGGCAGACCCCGCCTCCCTCCGCCGCCGGCCGCCGGCCGCCGGCCGGGCACGGACCATTTTGTAGCCGCGGCGGCGCGGTGCTAAAATCCGTGGGTCGCGTCGAAGACCGGCGGATTCCCCATCGGAATGGCGTTCTGCGCGTGAAGACCACCGATTCGATCGATGCCGCCATCCTGCGCATCCTGCAGCAGGACGGGCGCATCGCCACCGTCGACCTCGCCGAGCGGCTCAGGCTCTCGCCCACCGCCACGGCCGAGCGCCTGAAGCGGCTGACCCGCGCGGGCTACATCACCGGCTACGGTGCCCGCCTCGATCCGGCGATGCTCGATCTGGGATTGCTGGTGTTCATCGAGGTGCTGCTCGACAAGACCACCGGCGCGGTGTTCGACCGCTTCTCGCAGGAGGTCCGCCGCGTGCCGGAGATCCTGGAATGCCACATGGTGGCCGGCGGCTTCGACTACCTACTCAAGGCCCGGGTGAAGGACATGGCCGCCTATCGCCGCTTCCTCGGGCAGGTCATGGTCGACCTGCCCGGCGTGAAGGAGACGCGCACCTACGCGGTGATGGAGGAGGTCAAGACGGACAGCCCGCTGCCCGTGTGAGCCGCGACCGGGCGCCGAGCCGGCCCACATCCGGTCCGAGCGAACATCCGGTTCGTGGATATCGCCGCAAGACAGCCGATCGGCAGAGATCCGCCCTGAGCCGATGTTGCCGGATCGCCCACAGGCGGCTTCATCCGGGGCGAGCCGCCGGCGACCCGGACACCCCATACGGGTCGTGGGCGCACGGGGTGGCGCCAGCCGCCTCGCTGTATTGCTGTCCGTGGGCGGACCGCCGCGGAATCACCTGACGCCGACTTTGGCAGGTCCCTGGTGCAACGAGCGAGCGGCCCGCACCCAGATCAGGCCGTGATCGGCTCGCGGCCGTAATGGGTGGCGTAGGCATTCTCGATGCCCGGCAGGATGTCCACGATCTCGAAGTAGCGGTCCCAGAACGGGGTCTCGCGTATCGCTTCGACGAGAAGCTGGTAGCTCTGGTGATCCCTTGCGTCCCACATCCACAGGTCGGTGACACGAGCGGAGTAGAACTCGATGTCGAAGAACCGCAGCGTCACATCGGCGGCATGCGCCTTCAGGATCGGCGTGAACGTCTCGCGAAAGAGCTCGAAACGTTTCTCGACCGGAAAGCCCAGCCACTCGGTGGTGGTCCTCACGAGCATGAACACTGTCAGGGCCGAATCGAAGGGTTTGCCGGATCTCGTCATCTTGCGTCCTTGCACTGTCGCGTGACGCCCCTAGGATGCGAGCGATCGCTCGCTTCCGCTACTCGCATTCGTTCGCATGACCGATTCCCTGACGGCGCAGCGCCCCCGCCCCCGGAAGAGGCCGCAGCAGGCCCGTTCTCTCGCCACCGTCGAGGCGATCGTCGAGGCGGCGGCTCGCATTCTGGAGGCGGTGGGCCACGGCGGTTTCTCGACGAATGCCGTGGCCGAGCGTGCGGGGGTCAGCGTCGGCTCGCTGTACCAATACTTCCCGCGGAAGGAGGCGCTCGTCGGCGCTCTCATCGTCCGCGAGAAGGATCGATTGATCGAGGATGCACGGGCGGCAGCGTCACGGCCGGCCGGAACGGATGCGCTCGTCGCGGTGATCGAAGCGTGCGTCGGTCATCAGCTCCGTCGCCCCGCCCTGGCACGGCTGCTGGACTTCGAGGAGGGCCGCCTGCCCTTCGACGCCGAGATCCACCGCAGCGCTGCGGCTCTGAACACGCTCGTGTCCGGCCTGCTCGAGCGGCCGGACCTGCCACGGCAGCCGGACACGCCGACGGCCGCCGCAGACCTGCTGGCGATCATCAAGGGTATGATCGACGCGGCCGGCGAGCGCGGCGAAACGGGCGAGGTGCCGCTCGTCGATCGTGTTCGCCGGGCCGTGCTCGGCTACCTCGGCGCCGGCGCGTGACCGTCCCCAGGTGCCCGTGATCCCCCTGTCGCGAGACCCGCGGACGGCACCCGATCGTCGGGCGCCGGCGACTCGCCCAAGAGCCGGTGTCACGGCAGGGCGCCCGAAAACGCCCCGTCCAGGCATCGTTCGAAGGCCGGGCGCGTCAATGCCCCGAATGGCGCACCGCCATCTTGAGGCGCTGGTCGACGTCGTCGATGCGGGCGGCGACGCCGCGGCGGATGCATTTGCCGAGGGTGTCGCCGGCGAAGAAGCCCAACGTCGCCTCCTGCTCGCGGCAGGCGACGGTCGGCGGCCAGGCCAGGTAGATGCCGGCGATGGCGGCGATGACCACAAGCTCGACCACGAGCCAGCCGCCCCAGCCGAGGCGGAAGCCCTCGCGCCGGCCCGCGCCGTGCCGGCGCCGGCGCAGGGC
>NZ_VRVH01000471.1:0-2378 GCF_008040095.1 Methylobacterium sp. WL6
GCCTATGTCGACCCCCTCGGCGCGCAGCACGCCGAGCGGGTCGACATAGGCCCAGTCGCGCGGCGGCGCGTCGGCCGCCTTGGCGCTCGCCGGGCGGTTGACGCCCATCGCCCAGGTCGGGCGGTGGCCGATGATCGCGTCCTTCTGGAAGGCCTGGACGGCGTCGTCGTTCATGCCGTCGAAGTAGTTGTACGTGGCGTTGTAGGCCTTCACGTGGTCGATGCAGAAGTTCCAGTACTGCCCTTCGGCACGGCGGCCCTTGGGCGCGCGGAACAGGCCCGCATGGGTGCAGCCCTCCGCCTCGCAGGTGCCGGCGGGCTTGCCGCTCGCGGTCTTCCCGCCGGCGGTCTTGCCGGCCGCGGTCTTCGGCTCGTCGCAGGTGCGCCGGATGCGGATGCTGTCGAACAGGGGCGAGTTGAGATCCATGACGGGGCGATTATGAGGGGGCGGACCCGAGACACAAGGGCGCCGGGCCTGATGACGCATGCGGGCGAACGGGCTTGACGGCCCGGCCGCTTGGTGACGCGGCTGTTCGGATGAGACGAGGGACGGGCGGATGACCGAGACAGCGACGCTGCGGGACTGGATCGAGGGTAAGCTGGCGGCGGAACTCGCGCCCGCGCGCCTCTCGGTTGTGGACGAATCCCACCTGCATGCCGGCCATTCCGGCGCGCGGCCGGGGGGCGAGACGCACTTTCGCATCGATGTGGTCTCGGCCGCCTTCGAGGGGAAGAGCCGCGTCGACCGTCACCGCGTCGTCAACGCGCTGATGGCCGAAGCGTTCGCGCGCGGCCTCCATGCGCTGGCCGTGAAGGCGCGCACCCCGGCGGAAGCCGGCTGAGCCGGAGGGGAGGGGGCCGTGGCCCTGGTCTGCACGCCCCAGATCGCCATCGACGAGGCGGAGCTGCACGAGACCTTCGTGCGGGCGTCGGGTCCCGGCGGCCAGAACGTCAACAAGCTCTCGACCGCGGTGCAGCTGCGCTTCGACGTGCGCCGCTCCGCTGCGCTCCCGGACGCGGTCGCGGTGCGGCTGATGCGGCTCGCCGGGCGCCGGCTCACCGCCGACGGCGTCCTGGTGATCAGCGCCCAGCAGTTCCGCACGCAGGAGCGCAACCGCGCCGACGCCCGCGAGCGGCTCGCCAAGCTCGTCGCCGAAGCCGCAGTGCCCCCGGTGCCGCGCCGGGCCACGCGCCCGACCCTCGCCTCGAAGAAGCGCCGGCTCGAGGCCAAGACCCAGCGCGGCGCGACCAAGCGCCTGCGCGGGGCGCCGGTGGATTGAGCGTTTCTTTCCTCCCCCCGCAGAGGGGGAGGGGAAGAGTGGGCGATCAGTGGATCGCGTCGATCGCCTTCGCGTCGGGGCTGGCGTCGGGGGCCGGCGAGGAGCCGGCGACCAGCGTGCTGCCGGGCTTGGCGATCGTCAGGATCACCGCGACCACGGCGAGCAGGGCGGCGAGCGCTGCCGGGAACAGGAAGGCGGTCTCGCCGTAGCGGATCTGCAGCAGGCCGCCGACGACCGCGCCGGAGGAGAGCCCGGCCCAGAGCGGCGCCTGGATCCAGAACGAGGACGCGACCGTCCCGAGGATCAGGTTGGCCATGCCGGTGCCGAAGCGGACCACCGCGCCGGTGACGTAGGTGAGCGCGATGCTGCGGCCGCCCTCGTCCTGGAGGATCGCGTTCTGCAGGCCGAGCGCCAGCACGATCGGGTAGGCGTGCAGCGGGAAGGCGAAGGTGCCCCAGGGCATCAGCAGGCCGAGCGCCAGCAGCGCGGCCTCAATCGTCAGCAGCACCGAGAGTCGCCAGCGGCCGACCCAGGCGGCGATCAGCGTCCCGAGGAAGGCGCCGAAGCAGAACACCAGGATCACCGTGACGACGCGGGCGGTGTTCTCCCAGTCGGCGTTGGCGACGGCGACGCCGAAGCGGGTGGTGTTGCCGGACATGAACGACATGAACAGCTGCGAGAACTCGAGGAAGCCGATCGAGTCCGTCGCGCCGGCCAGGAACGCGAGCACGATCGCGAGCGGGATGCGGGTCGCCGCGCTCGCCGGGAAGGCCTTGTCCGGCGGATCGCCGGGAGCGGTCTTCTCGTTCACCATGGAATGCCTCGCAAGCGTCGTGGGTCGCGCCCGCGCCCCGCGGGAAGGCGCAGATCGTTGAACGGGTCTTGGCGGAATCGCCGGCTATAAAGGGTCGAGCACGGCCAAGGTTCAACCTGCTCATCACGGCGGCGTGTTTTTCCTCACGTTGCTGTGCGGCGCAGGGATTAAACTGCGTCACGTCTCGGGTTTGACTGCGATCACCGTTCGGCCGGGAACGTCGTGGCCGCGCTCGCGCCGGACCGCCGCCGGGCGGAGCGCGAGGTCGGCGAGGCCGGCCTGGGC
>NZ_VRVH01000472.1:0-2363 GCF_008040095.1 Methylobacterium sp. WL6
GTGGTCGCCGCGCGGGTTCGAGGTCGGGTCGTCCGGCCCGGGCGGGTCGCGCGCGAGACGCGCTTCGGCGCGCGCCAGGAAGTCGGCGAGGTCCGCGTCGCGGGTCGGGCTGCCCACGATGCTCACGCCGCATCGGCCGGGGCGATGCGGTGGAAGCGGCCGCCGGCGGCGATCCCGAGCCAGGGGGCGCCGTCGAGGTCGCGTTCCTCGGCCAGGGCGACGAGGTCGTAGGTGAGCGCCCGCGTCACCAGCGCCCAGAGGCCGCGGCGGACGTGGAGATAGGGCTTGAGCGCCCCGGCCTCGCCTTGCGCGAAGCGGAGCTCGTGCTCGGCGTCGACGGGCACGAGGTCGTCGACGTTGGTGCGGAAGCTGATGCGGCGCGCCTCGCCCGCGCCGTCGACCGCCATCTCGACGGCGACGAAGGCCGCATCCTCCACCACGATCGAGACCTTCTCCACCGGCGTGACCAGGACGGTGGTGCCGTCGGGCTCGCGCCGCAGGATCGAGGCGAAGAGCTTGACCATCTTCGGGCGGCGGATCGGCGTGCCCGCGTGGAACCACGTGCCGTCGGCGGCGATGCGCATGTCGATCGCCCCGCAATCGGGCGGGTTCCAGGTCTCGACCGGCGGCAGGCCGCGCCTGGGCAGGTCGGCCAGGGCCGCGCCGAGGCGGCTCAGGGTCGGATCGTCTGAGATGGTCATGGCGCTCTCAGATAGCGTCGCCGGTCGGTCCGGGAACGGGGGGCGCCTCCGGGCGCCGGCGCAGGATCTTCCAGACGCCGGAGGCGACGCCGACGACGCGCGCCGCGTGCCGAAGCTCGCAGCGCAGGAAGACGAGCGAGCCGGTGCGCTTGATCACCTCCGGCGCCACGGTGATCCAGTCGCCCAGCCGCGCGGTGTCGACGAACTGCATCTCCATCTGGATCGTCACGCAGTTCGCCCCGTCGGCCGCCCGCATCGCGGTCTCGCCCAGCGCCCGGTCGGCGAAGCTCATCAGCATCCCGCCGTGGACGACGCCGATCAGGTTGGCGTGCTTGTCGGCGGCCCGGAACGCGTAGGCGCCGTCGCGGACGTAGACCGGGCCGACATGGGCGATGAAGCCGGTGTCGTGGATCGGCGTCCAGCCGTCGCCCTCGGGCTGCCCGGCTTCGGGATTCTGCGGTTCTTCGGTCGGCATGCGGGCGGAGTCTCGATCTCGCGGCGGGCGGTGGCGCCCGGCTTCGTGTCACGGTCGCATCGCGCCCGCCGCCTGTCACCTGTCACCTGTTACCTGCCGTTCGCGCTCATGTGCCGCGCGGCTTGGCGCGGCGGGTCGGCGGCGCCTCCAGCGGGTTCTCCGGCCAGGGGTGGCGCGGATAGCGGCCGCGCATCTCGGTGCGCACGGCGCTCCAGGAGCCGCGCCAGAAGCCCGGGAGGTCGCGGGTGATCTGCACCGGACGGTGGCCGGGCGAGAGCAGGTGGAGCACGAGCGGCGCCCGGCCGATGGTCGGATGCGTCGCCAGCCCGAACAGCTCCTGCACCCGCACGGCCAGGACGGGGCCGCCCTCGGCCTCGTAGTCGATCGGGATCCGCGAGCCGGTCGGCACCTCGACATGGGTCGGTGCCTCGGCGTCGAGGCGGGCCCGGAGGGGCCAGGGCAGCAGTCCCTGCAGCGCCTCGCCGAGGTCGCTGGCGGTGACGGCGTCGAGGCCGAGGCGGCCGAGGAGGGCGGGCGCGAGCCAGTCCTCGACCGTCCCGGCGAGGGCGCCGTCCGCCAGATCGGGCCAGTCGTCGCCTTCCGCCGCACGCAGGAACGCGATGCGGGCGCGCCACTGCGTCAGCGCCGGGGTCCAGGGCAGGCGCTCGAGGCCGAGCCCGGCGATGCCGCGGGCGAGGACCTTGGCTGAGTCGAGATCCGGCGGAACCGGGCGCGTGCGCTCGCCGAGCGTGACGGCGCCGAGACGGCGCAGGCTGCGGGCCCGCAGCGCCCGTGCCGCCGCGTCGAAGGTCACCTGCGTGACGCCCTCGATCCGGTCGGCGAAGCCGGCCTCGATCGCGTCGAGGTCGATCGCGGCGGCGGCGAGGATGCGGGCGTTGCCGGCGGCGCCGACGATGTCGGCGATGACGAGGAACGGCTCGCGGGCGAGCGGGGAGGCGGAGTCGAGGCGCCCGGCCCGGCCGTTGGCCATCACGAACTCGCCCTCGCGCCCGCGCGCCTTCGCGACCCGGTCGGGATAGGCCAGCGCCAGCAACGATCCGGCGCTCGGCTCGGGAGCCTCGCGATCGCCGGATGCCGCGGCCGACCGTGCCCAGCCCTGCGCCATCCGGCGCATGTCGGCGGCGCGCTGGCCGCGGTCGCGGCGGAAGCGCTCGACCCGGTCGGCG
>NZ_VRVH01000473.1:0-2349 GCF_008040095.1 Methylobacterium sp. WL6
CCCGCAGACCACGCAGGCGCTTGCCACCGCCGCCCCCGCGGAGGCGAAGGCGGCGCAGGCCCGGAGCGCGGTGCCGCAGGTGTCGAGCATGGCCTCGCTCGCCGGCGACCTCGCCACCCTGCCCGCCGGCCTGTCGAAGCTCCGCCAGGCGGCGCAGGAGGGCGACGGCACCGCGGTCTGGGAACTGGCCGGGCGCGCCGCGGACGGGCGCGGCCTGCCGCGCGACCTGTCGCTGGCGGCCAAGCTCTACGAGAAGCTCGCCGGCGCCGGCTACGCGCCGGCCCAGTACAAGTACGCCGGTCATTACGAGAAGGGCGCCGGCCTCGTGCGCGACCTCGACAAGGCCAAGATGTGGTACGGCCGCGCCGCCGAGCAGGGCCATGCCCGCTCGATGCACAACCTCGCGGTGATCTACGCCGAGAACCCGAGCGCGACCGGCAAGCCGGACTACGCCTCGGCCGCCTCGTGGTTCAGGCAGGGGGCCGAGTACGGGGTGCGCGACAGCCAGTACAACCTCGCGGTGCTCTACGCCCGCGGCCTCGGCCTGACCCAGGACCTCGCGCAATCCTACGCCTGGTTCGCCGCCGCCGCCGCGCAGGGCGACGAGGATGCCGGCAAGAAGCGCGACGACGTGGCGACCAAGCTGAGCCCGGCCGACCTCGCCGCGGCGCGCAGCATCGCCGCGAACTTTAAGCCGCACCGGCTCGACCGCGCGGTCAACGAACCCCCGGTCGCCAAGGACGCCGCCGGGCCGATGACCCTGCTCGGCGCCCCGGCCCCGATCGCTCCCGCCCTCGGCCAGACCGCCCGCAAGGGGGTCTGAGCGCGAGCGCATGGGTGGCCCGGACCGGCGTTCCGGGCGGCGGAAGCTTGACCATGATGCCGCAGTGCGGGAACCCTCCGCGGTGGCGTTCGTAGGATACGTGATTCGATATGCGACCGCCGATCCGCAGCGGGCAGCCCGGAGGTCGGATGGCGCGCGTCTCCCCCGTACCGACCGGCGCCGTCCTCCTTGGCGTCGCGGGACTGATTCCGTTCGTCGGCTTCGCCGCGCTCGCCGTCAGCGGCAGCGACGGCGGCCTCGGCACGATCGGCCTGTCGCCGCGCACCATCCTCTCGGCCTACGGCGCGGTGATCGCGTCCTTCCTCGGCGGCATCCGCTGGGGCGCGGCGGCGGCGCGCAACGCCGGCAACGCCGACTACCTCATCGCCATCGTCCCGTCGCTTCTGGCCTGGGCCGCGCTGGCGGCCCCCGCCCCGTGGGACCTGCGGACCCTCGGCATCCTGGTGCTCGCCTGGGGCGTGGTCGACCAGGACCTCGCCCGGCGCGGCCTCGTCCCGGTCTGGCTCGGTCGCCTGCGCCTGGTGCTTTCGGGCGTCGCCGGCGCCGCCCTCCTGGTCGCGGCCTGATCGTCGCGCGGGTCGCCGACCGTCGACGACCCATTCACCCGGCGATCGGCCTGCGCGGGACCCGGCCCGGGCCTCAGAACGGCAGCTTCATGCCGGGCGGCAGCGGCAGGCCCTTGGTGAGCTCGGCCATGCGCTCCTGCGCCGCCTGCTCGGCCTTGCCGCGCGCGTCGTTGACCGCGGCGAGGATCAGGTCCTCGAGGATCTCGCGCTCGTCGGCGACCATCAGGCTCGGGTCGATGGCGACGGCCTTGACGAGGCCCTTGGCGGTCATCGTCACGCGCACGGAGCCACCGCCGGAGGCCCCCGAGACCTCGACCGTGTCGAGCTCGGCCTGGAGGCCGGCCATCTTCTCCTGCATGGCCTGAGCCTGCTTCATGATGCCCATGATGTCGCGCATGCGGATCGGTCTCTCGTTCGTGGGGTGAAGCGTGATCTGGGAAGCCGGGCGGGCGGATGCCAGCGTCAGGCGTCGTCGGCCTCGCCGTCCTCGGTCGCGGCCTCGTCGAGGCCTGCCGGGGCTTCGAGGTCTGCGGAGGCCGCCTCGGGGGCGTTGTCGCGCACGTCGACGATCTGCGCGCCGGGGAAACGCGCCAGCACCTCGCGCACCAAGGGGTGCGAGGCGGCGTTCTCGCGGCGGCTCTCGATCGCGGCACGGGCCTGCGCGTCGAGCGTCGGCGCGCCCGCCTCCCGCGAGGGCGTGACGATCCAGCGGCGGCCGGTCCACTGCTCGAGCGCCTTGGCGAGGTCGGCATGCAGGGAGGGGCGCCCGCCGTCCGCCTGACGGAACTCGATGCGGCCGTCCTCGAAGCGCACGAGATGCGCCTCGCGCTCCAGCGCCGATTTCAGAAGGATGTCGCGGCGGGCGTCGGCGAGCGCCACCACGTCCTCGAACCGGGACAGGCGCGGGCCGGCCGGCTCGGCGGGCCGGCCCTGCACCAC
>NZ_VRVH01000474.1:0-2336 GCF_008040095.1 Methylobacterium sp. WL6
CCGGGCCACCGCGGCGGCCGAGGCGGCACAGGGCGCGGGGGCGTTGCCGGGCCCCGCACCGGTCCCGTATAGGGCGAGGCCGGCGGCCAAGGCGGTGACGAGGCCGGCGCCGATCGCGGCGCCCATCAATCGTCCAGGCATCATCGTTGCGTACCCCAGAGCATTTTCGAGCGCGGCGGATGCCGGCGCGCGTGAAGAGAATGCGACCACACGAGAGGCGGGCGCATTCCCCGTGATCGCGGGATCACGGGGAATGCTCGAGCGCGAGCGGAAGGATCGGGAAGACCATGAGCAACCGGATGTGGGGCGGACGCTTCGCGAGCGGCCCCGCCGAGATCATGGAGGAGATCAACGCCTCCATCGGATTCGACAAGCGCCTCGCCCCCCAGGACATCCGCGGCTCGCTGGCGCATGTCGCGATGCTGGGCGCCCAGGGCATCCTGCCGGCCGACGATGTGGCAGCCATCGAGGGCGGCCTCAAGGCCGTGCAGGCGGAGATTGAGTCCGGCGGCTTCGTGTTCAAGCGCGAGCTCGAGGACATCCACATGTCGGTCGAGAGCCGGCTGACCGAGATCGTCGGCCCGGCCGCCGGGCGCCTGCACACCGCGCGCTCGCGCAACGACCAGGTCGCCACCGACATGAAGCTGTGGGTGCGCGACACCCTCGACAACCTCGACGCGCAGGCCGCCGGGCTGCAGCGGGCGCTGGCGGAGAAGGCGCTGGCCCATGCCGGCACGGTGATGCCGGGCTTCACCCACCTGCAATCGGCCCAGCCGGTCACCTTCGGGCACCATTGCCTCGCCTATGTCGAGATGCTGGCGCGCGACCGCGGCCGTTTTCGCGATGCGCGCGCCCGGCTCAACGAGTGCCCGCTGGGCGCGGCCGCGCTCGCCGGCACCTCGTTCCCGATCGACCGGCACGCCACGGCCGCGGCGCTGGGCTTCGACCGCCCGACGGCGAACTCGCTCGACTCCGTCGCCGACCGCGACTTCGCCCTCGAATCGCTCTCGGCCGCCTCGATCTGCGCGATCCACCTCTCGCGCTTCGCCGAGGAGCTGGTGGTGTGGACCTCGGCGCAGTTCGACTTCGTCAAGCTGTCGGACGGGTACACCACCGGCTCGTCGATCATGCCGCAGAAGCGCAACCCCGACGCGGCGGAGCTGGTGCGGGCCAAGAGCGGGCGCATCGTCGGCGCGCTGATGGGACTGCTCACGGTGATGAAGGGCCTGCCGCTGGCCTATTCGAAGGACATGCAGGAGGACAAGGAGGGCACCTTCGACGCGCTGCAGGCGCTGTCGCTGTGCCTGGCCGCGATGACCGGCATGGTCCGCGACCTCGAGCCGAACGCGGAGGTCCTCGCGCGGGCCGCGGGCTCCGGCTACAGCACCGCGACCGACCTCGCCGACTGGCTGGTGCGCGAGCTCGGGCTGCCGTTCCGCCAGGCGCACCACGTCACCGGCCGCCTCGTCGGCATGGCCTCGGCCAAGGGCGTCGGGCTGGAGGCGCTGTCGCTGCCCGAGATGCAGGAGGCGGAGCCGCAGATCACGCAGGCGGTCTACGCGGTGCTGGGCGTCGCGAACTCGGTGGCGAGCCGGGTCAGCTTCGGCGGCACCGCCCCGGCCAACGTCCGCGCGCAGGCCGAGGGCTGGCTCGCGCGGCTCGCGGAGACGGCTGCCTGAAAATGGTGCACAGCAACCGAAATCCGCCTGGCGCGTTCACGGTCTAGCTAGGTAAGCCCTGCTACAGCGGCGCAAGCGCATCGGAGACCGCGAGCATGCCCGTCGAGAGTTGGACGAAGCCGGAAGAGACCCCGGCACTCGCCGCCACCGCCACCGCGATGATCGACGCGGCCCTCGTCGGCTCCGGCCTCGCGCGCGACGCCTACTGGGCCGCCGTGCGCAAGGGCTACAACACGCCCTACAACGATCCCCAGCCCAAGCCGGCCCCCGCGCCGACCGCGCCGCAACCCCCGGTGCGGATCGACCTCGGCGAGGCGCCGGCTCTGCCGGTCGCGGCGATGGCGGCCCAGAACGCCGCCGCCGAGATCCACGCCGGCTGACGGCGCCGGGCGGCGCCGATCCGGGCGGCCCGAGACCCCATCTTGCCGAAGCGGCGCGCAGGCTTCATGACTCCCGCGTCCGGTGCCGGTGTCGCGCCGACCGAGCCCT
Organism: Methylobacterium sp. WL6; assembly: GCF_008040095.1. Taxonomy (NCBI): domain Bacteria; kingdom Pseudomonadati; phylum Pseudomonadota; class Alphaproteobacteria; order Hyphomicrobiales; family Methylobacteriaceae; genus Methylobacterium; species Methylobacterium sp. WL6. Next base: position 2,169 of record NZ_VRVH01000474.1, read on the forward strand.
CGGCGCGCCCGGCGCGCCGGCCAGCCGACCGGGAAGTGACGATGCGTTCAGCCCTCTGCCTGCTCCCGCTCGGCGCGCTCGCGCTGACGTGCCTGCTGCCTGCCGGCAGCGCACCGACGGTTGCGCGGCTGCTCGGGATCTCGGCGGCCTCGGCGCAGGACGCGGAGG
>NZ_VRVH01000475.1:0-2331 GCF_008040095.1 Methylobacterium sp. WL6
GGCCCGCGCGTCGACGCCGCACGCTCCTGGCGTGCCTGGTCCTGGCGTGCCTGGTCTTGGCGCCCCTGCTCGCGGCGCGCTGGCCGCTCGCCGTCTTCCGCGCGCATGCTCAGGGCGATGCGCTTGCGCGCCGGGTCGACCTCGACGACGCGGACCTGCACCACGTCGCCGGGCTTCACCACCTCGCGCGGGTCCTTCACGAAGCGGTCGGCGAGCACCGAGATGTGCACCAGCCCGTCCTGATGCACTCCGACGTCGACGAAGGCGCCGAACGCGGCCACGTTGGTGACGACGCCCTCGAGCCGCATGCCGGGCTTCAGGTCCGCGATCGTCTCGACGCCGTCCTGGAAGGTCGCGGTGCGGAAGGCCGGGCGCGGGTCGCGGCCGGGCTTCTCGAGCTCGGCGATGATGTCGCCGATCGTCGGCAGGCCGAAGGTGGCGTCGACGAATGCCCGCGGGTTCAGCGCCCTGAGCACGCCCCCATTGCCGATCAGGGCGCCGATCGGCTGGCCGGTGGCGGCCAGGATCTTCTTCACCACCGGATAGGCCTCCGGGTGCACGCCCGAGGCGTCGAGCGGATCGCTGCCGCCGCGAATCCGCAGGAAGCCGGCGGCGAGCTCGTAGGCCTTCGGCCCGAGGCCGGCGACCTTCCTCAGCGCGGCGCGCGAGCGGAACGGGCCGTTGGCGTCGCGGTGCACGACGATGTTGGCCGCCACCCGCTCGCTCAGCCCCGAGACGCGGGCGAGCAGCGGCGCGGAGGCCACGTTGACGTCGACGCCGACGCCGTTGACGCAATCCTCCACCACCGCGTCGAGCGAGCGCGACAGCTTCCCCTCGGCAAGGTCGTGCTGGTACTGCCCGACGCCGATCGCCCGCGGCTCGATCTTCACGAGCTCGGCCAGCGGGTCCTGCAGCCGCCGCGCGATCGAGACCGCGCCGCGCAGGGTCACGTCGAGGCCCGGCAGCTCGGCCGAGGCGTAGGCCGAGGCCGAGTAGACCGAGGCGCCGGCCTCCGAGACCATCACCTTGGTCAGCGTCAGCTCCGGGTGCTTGCCCAGCAGCTCGGCGGCCAGCCTGTCGGTCTCGCGCGAGGCGGTGCCGTTGCCGATGGCGATCAGCTCGACCCGATGCGCGCGGCACAGCTTGGCCAGCGTCGCCAGGGCGCCGTTCCAGTCGCGCCGCGGCTCGTGCGGGAAGATCGCGTCGGTGGCCACGACCTTGCCGGTGGCGTCGACCACCGCGACCTTCACGCCGCTGCGGAAGCCCGGATCGAGCCCGAGCGTCGGCCGCGCGCCGGCGGGCGCGGCCAGCAGCAGGTCGCGCAGGTTGCCGGCGAAGACCGAGATCGCGCCGGCCTCCGCCACCGCCCAGAGCCGGGCCCGCAGGTCCGTGTCGATCGCCGGCTTCAGCTTGGTCCGCCAGGTCTTGCGCACCGTCTCGGCGAGGAACCGGTCGCCCGGCCGTCCGCGCTCGGCGATCCCGAAGGCCTCGGCGATGCCGAAGGTCTGGGCGATCCGCGCCTCCTGCCAGCCCGGCCGGCCGGGCGGCGGCGTCTCGGCGTCGGTGAGGTCGAGGTCGAGCCCCTCCTCCTTCTCGCCGCGGAACAGCGCCAGGATCCGGTGCGAGGGCAGGCGGGCGAGCGGCTCCTCGAACGAAAAGTAGTCGGCAAACTTCTGTCCGGCCTCGGCCTTGCCCTTGCGCACCGAGGCGCGCATCCGCCCGCGCCGCCAGGTCTCCTCGCGCAGGCCGCCGACCAGCTCGGCATCCTCGCCGAAGCGCTCGATCAGGATCGCGCGGGCGCCCTCCAGGGTCGCCTCGACGTCGGGGAAGCCGTCCTTGCCCGAGAAGCTCTTCGCCGCTTGCTCGGGGGCCTGGTCCGGCCGCGCCAGCAGCACCTCGGCGAGCGGCCCGAGCCCGGCCTCGCGGGCGATCTGCGCCTTGGTGCGGCGCTTGACCTTGAACGGCGCGTAGAGGTCCTCGAGCCGCGCCTTGGTCTCGGCCGCCGCGATCTTCCGGGCGAGGTCCGCATCGAGCTTGCCGAGGGCCCGGATCGCGTCCTGCACGGCGGCGCGGCGCTCCTCGAGGTCGCGCAGGTAGCCGAGGCGCTCCTCCAGGGTGCGCAGCTGCGCGTCGTCCAGCGCCCCGGTCGCCTCCTTGCGGTAGCGGGCGACGAACGGCACCGTCGCGCCGCCGTCGAGGAGGTCGACCGCCGCCCTCACCTGCGCCTCGGCGACGCCGAGCTCGGTGGCGATGCGCTGCGTGATGCCGATCATCCGGTCGCGTCCTGCAGATGGCGTGGGGCGCGGTGTCTAACCCGGATGGGGGAGGGGG
>NZ_VRVH01000476.1:0-2320 GCF_008040095.1 Methylobacterium sp. WL6
CCGCCCTCCGGGCCGAGCCTCCCGCTCCCGCTCCCGAGCCATTGCCGGAGCGGGTGCCCGTCGCGTTCGAGGTCGATCCCGTCGGCGCGCGCCGCTACGGCCGCGCCCTGGTCGAGGCCGCCTGCGGCATCCTCGTGCGCGCCGGCCGGCCGATGCATGCGGGCGAGATCCTGGAGGCGCTCGTCGCGGAAGGGTTCGCCGTCCCCGGCCAGGATCCGGTCGCGGCGCTGAACACGCGGCTGTGGAAGCGCGCGGGCCCGCACGGGCCGCTGCGGCGGCTCGGCGACGCGGTCTACGCGCCGGCGCTCGATCTGGATCGGGGCTGAGGCGGATCCGGCGGAAGGGCGCCTAGTCGCGGCGGTCGTTGCCGGCGGTTACGCGCTGCGCCCGCGCGCTGCGGAGATCCCGGCCGACCTCCAGCACGAACATCCGCAGCGAGATGCCGCTGAACAGCACGATGGCGCAGACCAGCACGGCGGAGACGAGGGTCTTGGCGGTCGAGACGTCCACGGCGAAAGGTCCTGAAGCGGGTGCGGTTGCGATGGCCCTGAATCTGGGCCTCGTGCCCGGCGGGCACCACCGGGCCACACGCGGTGGCAGTCATGTGCCCGGCTCGGGTCTCGTGCGTCTCCGCACGCGAATGCTGCATCGAGCGCATGATCGATGGAGAAACCGTGAAGAATTTCTTCGGTTCGCCGATCCGTCCGACCCGACAGCGCCCAAACCGGGCTTCCACGGTGTGGGTTTCGCGGCCGCTCCGGGCCGGATGCGGCCGCGGACGGCTGGCCCATCGCCGCAAATCCCGCGATAAGCCGCCCGGCGGAGGGCAGGGCCTCGGTGGGAGGACGGCATGATCGCCAGGCAGGGCTTTTCGGGGCGCGGCGTGCGCAAGCGGCTCGGCGCGGGTCTCGTCGCCGTGGGGCTCGCCGTCGCCGGGGTGCAGCCCGGGCCGTCCGCCGCCGCGGACGCCCCCGCCCAGGGGCCCCTGACGGTGGCGAGCTACTTCTACATCGGCGGCCGCTACGAGCGCGTCGCCGACAAGACCGTGATGGTCGGCCAGATGTTCGTGCAGTCGCGGCGGCCGGCCACCGTCACGCAGCCCTGGCCGGTGGTGATGGTCCACGGCATCTCGCAGACCGGGGTCAACTTCCTCGGGACGCCGGACGGCCGGCCCGGCTGGGCCCAGCGCTTCGTCGAGAAGGGGTTCGCGGTCTACATCGTCGACCAGGTCGGCCGCGGCCGGTCCGGCACCAACCCGGAAGTCTACGGGCCCTACGCCCGGTTCTCGACCCGCGCCCTGGAGGAGACCTACACCGCCCAGGAGCTCTACGACCTGTTCCCGCAGGCCAAGCTCCACACCCAGTGGCCGGGCGGCCCCGGCGTGCAGGGGAACGCCGCCTTCGACCAGTTCTTCGCCAGCCAGGTGCCCTACCTCGCCGGCGCGCAGCAGACCGAGGAGCTGGTCGACCCGGCGCTGATCGCGCTGCTGGACAAGATCGGGCCGGCGGTGCTGGTCACCCACGGGCAGGCCGGGCTGTTCGGCTGGGCGGTCTCGGATGCGCGGCCCGACCTCGTGAAGGCCCACGTCGCGATCGAGCCGAACGGGCCGCCCTTCTTCGACGTGCGCCTGCGCGGCGGCAAGGACTTCTACGAGAAGGCGGGCGACGGGCGCGCCCGCGCCTACGGCATCACCCGCGTGCCGCTGACCTTCGACCCGCCGGTGACGTCGCCCGAGGATCTCGTGGTGATGCAGGCCAAGGCCCCGGCGGCCGAGGGGCGGATCCGCTGCTGGCTCCAGGGCGAGCCGGTGCGCCGGCTCCCGAACCTCGCCCGCGTGCCGGCGGTGATCGTGACCGCCGAAGCCTCGTTCCGCACCCCGGTCGACGACTGCACCACCGCCTTCCTCGCCCAGGCCGGTGCCAGGCCCGACAGCCTCAAGCTCGTCGACCAGGGCCTGCGCGGCAACGGCCACATGATGATGCTGGAAAAGAACAGCGACCAGGTCGCCGACGCGGTGATCGGCTGGATCGCCGCGCGCCCGCGCTGAGGCCGCCCGGGCAGAGCAGAGCAGGGCACGGCACGCGGAGCGCCGTGGCCGGGATGGCGGTATCAACCGTGGCTTGCAGGCCACAGGGCGGGCGCATCCGTCCGCCGAGGCCTTGTGCGCGATCCGGCCCGGCCGTAACGAAGACCCCGAAAAGCTAGTAATAACATCAGTTTAGCATCATTCCAAACAACGTCGCGAAGCCGTTTTCGCAGCGATCGTCCCCTGCTGTCCGCATCCTGGCAAGGCCCTTCAGTCCCATGCGTCGTCCCGCCC
>NZ_VRVH01000477.1:0-2288 GCF_008040095.1 Methylobacterium sp. WL6
CCGCCCCGGCGGCGCGGGCCGGGGCCGTCTCGCCCACCCCGGCCGCGATCGAGCCGCCGCGGGCGGGGGTGTTCGTCCCCGCGGTGAGCACGGCCAAGATCATCCGCGGCGACAGCCTGTGGCAGATCAGCCGGCGCACCTACGGCGCGGGCGACCGCTACACGGTGATCTACGATGCCAACCAGGAGCAGATCCGCAACCCGGACCTGATCTATCCCGGCCAGATCTTCGTGCTGCCGGGCGACGGCAAGGACGCGAAGGCGGGCAGGAACGGCTGAGGATTCCCCCACGCCGCCCCGCCCCGCGGCGGCTGCGGGTGTGCCGCGGGCGGCGCCGGCTTATATGCCGGGGCGAGCCTCCTCTTCCGGACAATCGCGTATGACCTCCACTCCCCCGCCGGCGCCCGACGCGCGCCCGGGCCTCGTCGCCACCTATCGCCGGCTGTGGCCGTATCTCTGGCCCTACGGCCGGCCGGACCTGCAGCGGCGGGTCTTCCTGGCGTTCGGGCTGCTGCTGGTGGCCAAGCTGGTGACGATGGTGACGCCGTTCACCTTCAAGTGGATCACCGACGCGCTGGTCGCGGCGGTTGGCGGCCAGGAGCACGGCAAGGAGCAGGTGCCGACCGGGATCTTCGCTGCGCCGATGCTCTTGATCGCGATCTACGGCGCCTCGCGCATCCTGATGGCCGGGCTGACGCAGGCGCGCGACGGGCTGTTCGCCAAGGTGGCGATGCACGCGGTGCGCCGCCTGGCGCTGAAGACCTTCCAGCACATGCACCAGCTCTCCCTGCGCTTCCACCTCGAGCGCAAGACCGGCGGGCTGACGCGGGTGCTTGAGCGCGGGCGCTCGGGCATCGAGGAGCTGTCGCGCTTGATGGTGCTGACGCTGGTGCCGACCATCGTCGAGTTCGTGCTGGTGCTCGGCGTGCTGGCCTGGGAGTTCGACTGGACCTACTCCCTGGTCGTCTTCGTGATGGTCGCGGCCTATCTCGGCTTCACCTACAAGGCGACCGAGTGGCGGATCGCGATCCGCCGCCGCATGAACGAGTCCGACACCGACGCCAACACCAAGTCGGTCGACTCGCTGCTGAACTACGAGACGGTGAAGTATTTCGGCGCCGAGGCGCGCGAGACCCAGCGCTTCGACGGCGCGATGGCGCGGTACGAGAAGGCCTCGACGCAAACCTACGTGTCGCTGGCCGTCCTCAACGCCGGCCAGGCACTGATCTTCACGCTGGGCATGACCGCGGTGATGTGGCTCGCCGCCCGCGACATCCTCGCCGGGCGCACCACCATCGGCGGCTTCGTGCTCGCCAACACCATGCTGGTGCAGCTCTCGATGCCGCTGAACTTCATGGGCATGATCTACCGCGAGATCAAACAGGCGCTGATCGACATCGACGACATGTTCCGCATCCTCCACCGCAACCCGGAGATCGCGGACCGGCCGAGCGCCCCGGCGCTGGTCGCCGGCCCCGCCGAGGTGCGCTTCGAGAACGTGCACTTCGCCTACAACCCGGACCGGCCGATCCTGCGCGGCATCTCGTTCACGGTGCCCTCGGGCAAGACCGTGGCGATCGTCGGCCCCTCGGGCGCCGGCAAGTCGACGCTCTCGCGCCTGCTGTTCCGATTCTACGAGCCGCAGAGCGGCCGCATCGCCATCGACGGGCAGGACATCGCCGCGGTGCGCCAGGATTCCCTGCGCGCCGTCATCGGCATGGTGCCGCAGGACACGGTGCTGTTCAACGACACGATCGGCTACAACATCCGCTACGGCCGCTGGGAGGCGAGCGAGGCCGAGATGCGCGAGGCCGCCCGCCTCGCCCAGATCGACCGCTTCATCGAGGGCCTGCCGGAGGGCTACGACACCCCGGTGGGCGAGCGCGGCCTGAAGCTCTCGGGCGGCGAGAAGCAGCGCGTCGCCATCGCCCGCACCATCCTGAAGAGCCCGCCGATCCTCGTCCTCGACGAGGCGACCTCGGCGCTGGACAGCTTCACCGAATCGCAGATCCAGGACGCGCTCGACCGCATCGCGAAGGGCCGCACCACCCTCGTCATCGCCCACCGCCTGTCGACGGTGGTCAACGCCGACGAGATCCTGGTGCTCGACAAGGGCGTCATCGTCGAGCGCGGCACCCACGGCGCGCTGCTCGACCAGGACGGGGTCTACGCGGCGCTCTGGAACCGGCAGCGCGAGGCGGATGCCGCGCGGGCGGCCCTGCGCCGGGCCGAGGAGGAGGCGGAGCGGGTGCGGGTGGCGCCGCGCGGGGCGCCCCAACTGGTCGAGTG
>NZ_VRVH01000478.1:0-2283 GCF_008040095.1 Methylobacterium sp. WL6
GGCCTGCCCGAGGCGCGGCCGCTCGCGCCCCGCCGCGGCGGCCTGTCGCCGCTCAACCGGCGCCGGCTCGAGAACTTCCGCCGCAACCGGCTCGGCTACGTCTCGTTCCTGATCTTCCTGGCGCTGTTCGTCGTCAGCCTGTTCGCCGAGATCCTGGCCAACGACCGGCCGATCGTCGCCTCCTACAAGGGCGAGTGGCTGTTCCCGGTGCTGATCGACTACCCGGAGGAGAAGTTCGGCGGCTTCCTGGCGCGGACCGACTACCGCACCCCCGAGATCGCCAGGGAGATCGCCGAGAACGGCTGGGCGATCTGGCCGCCGATCCCGTTCTCCTACGACACCATCAATGACGGGCTGCCGACGCCCTCGCCCTCGCCGCCGACCTGGATGCTCACCGACGCGCAGTGCCACGCCGCCGAGACGGTGCCGGGGAAGGGCTGCGCCAGCATTCCCTGGCACTGGCTCGGCACCGACAACACCACGCGCGACGTGCTCGCCCGCGTGATCTACGGCTTCCGCATCTCGGTGCTGTTCGGGCTGATCCTGGCCGCCGTCTCCTCGCTGATCGGCGTAGTCGCCGGCGCGGTGCAGGGCTATTTCGGCGGCTGGGTCGACCTGTCGTTCCAGCGCTTCATCGAGGTCTGGGGCGGCATCCCGACCCTCTACCTGATCATCATCATCTCGGCCTTCATCGCGCCGGGCTTCTTCGTGCTGCTCGGGATCATGCTGCTGTTCTCGTGGGTGGCGCTGGTCAGCGTGGTGCGCGCCGAGTTCCTGCGCGCCCGCAACTTCGAGTACGTGCGGGCGGCCCGCGCGCTCGGCCTGTCGAACGTCCGCATCATGACGGTGCACCTGCTGCCCAACGCCATGGTGGCGACGCTGACCTTCCTGCCGTTCATCCTCAACGGCTCGATCACCACCCTGACCTCGCTCGACTTCCTCGGCTTCGGCCTGCCGCCCGGCTCGCCCTCGCTCGGCGAGCTGCTGGCCCAGGGCAAGGACAACCTCACCGCGCCCTGGCTCGGCCTGTCCGGCTTCCTGGTGATCGCCGCGATGCTGAGCCTGCTGGTCTTCGCCGGCGAGGCGGTGCGCGACGCGTTCGATCCGCGCAAGACCTTCCGCTGAGCAAGACCTTCCGCTGAGCGAACCCTGCCTCCGAACGCGCCTGTCCGCTCCGCAAGACTGTCCGTCGGCACCGGCGTCGCGCGAAGCGACTGTGTCCCGGAGATGCGCCCGCCGGCCGCGCGCCGCGAATGCCTCGCGCGAGGACCGGGCCGGCCCTCGGATGCTTGACGCCTGAGGTTCGAGCACCGTCGGCGCGGCGGGATCCTCCGGCCCGAGGCATCCGTTCCCACGCCCGGCCGCGAGAACATCATCGCGATACTTAGTATGTCTATACCGGTACGCGTGAATTCAAAATATCCCAGGCCATTGATCTTGGTGCGACACTTTTATCCACCATTGCGCAGACCTCCGGTTTGGACATAAAGCCGTCGCCCGGGCCGGCGGTCGCGCAAGACGCATCCGTCCAGCATTTGGCCCGCCCGCCCCGCCCGCGCGCGGGCGCTGTAACGGGTTCGGGCAACAGCGGAATCCCGCCCTCCGCAGTTGCAGAGATTTCGCGCGGCGCTGAGCACTGCATTGCTGCGGATGCCGGGTCGGTTGCACGGATAGCGCCGAAGCACGGCAGGCAAGATCCACACTTGTTCGTGTGTTGAGCACCGATAACCGCTCCGACATCCTTGCTTTCTCTGCCAAACATCATAATTCCTGCGGGTGGGGACCCATCAAGGAACAGGCAAGGAACGGACGTATGTCTGAAACTACACCGTCGGCACAGACCAGCAACGAGTATATCGAGCGGACCGTCGACGTCGTCGCGGCCTACGTGTCGAACAACTCCGTGCCGATCACGGAACTGCCGACGCTCATCGCCAGCATTCACGAGGCGCTGAACAACGTCGGCTCCGGAACGACCCCCGTCGCGGCCGAGACGGTCGAGAAGCCCAGCCCCGCGCAGATCCGCAAGTCGATCCGCCCCGACGGGCTGGTCAGCTTCATCGACGGCAAGTCCTACAAGACGCTGAAGCGCCACCTGACCAAGCACGGCCTCGACCCGCACAGCTACCGCGACCGCTACGGCCTGCCGGCCGACTACCCCACCACCTCGGCGAACTATTCGGCCCAGCGCTCGGCGCTCGCCAAGAGCCTCGGCCTCGGCCAGCCCGGCCGCTCGACCCCCGCCGAGGCCCCCGAGGAGGTCGAGGAGGCGGCGCCCGCGCC
>NZ_VRVH01000479.1:0-2251 GCF_008040095.1 Methylobacterium sp. WL6
GGTCGCGTCGTCGGGGCGGGTGTCTCGGGGGGCGTCGCCTCGTCCGAGGCCGTCCCGTGCGCGGCGCGCGGTCAGTTCATCGCGCGGCGCAGGGTGCCGAGGTCGTCCGGCAGGGACAGGGCGCGGTTCAGCATCTCGTTGCGGGCGCAGGCGCCGGCCTTGAGCAGCTGGCCGAGGCCGCCGCCCGAGCCCGACCCGCAATCGGTCACGAGGTAGCTCGCTGCGAACAGCGCGATCGGGGCGAGGAACAGCACGAGCTTGAGCAGCCCGAACACCCGCCCGATCGCGCTCCGGCGGCGGGGCCGCGCGTCCTCCCAGTCCGCGTCGCGATCGAACCGCTCGTAACCCTGCTGCATGGCCGGACCGACCTCCCGGAGACCCGCGTGCGACCGCGCGAAGACCGGCGGCGACACCGTGAGGATGATGGTCCCATTTGAAGATCTCGCTAAGCGACGTGCTTAACGGCACCGGACCTGCCGCATCCGTCCCCGCCCGCCGCCTGGCCACCCCTCTTGGCCGCTCCCCTTGGCCGCGCCTCTCGGCCGCTCCTCGGCGAAGCCATCGCGAACCTTGGCGAAGCAATTGCAAAGGCCTAAGCCGCGGGGTGTGATCGGGCCGGCGGCGCGAGCCGCCCGCCGGCGGACCGCCACGCCGCCGCATCGAACCGGGAGCAGCCCTTGGCCACCATCATTCCCGTCGCCTCCTTCGACTACGTCGTGTTCGGCGCGACCGGCGACCTCACCACCCGCAAGCTGCTGCCGGCCCTGTACCACCGCTACAAGGACGGCCAGATCCCGGCCACCTCCCGGATCATCGGCGCCTCGCGCTCCGAGCTCGCGGTCGAGGCGTTCCGCGCCCGCACGCAGGACGCGCTGAAGCGCTTCGTGGCCCCCGACGACCTCGACCCGGAGACGCTCGCCGCCTTCCTCGACCATCTCGACTACGTCGCGGTCGACGGCGCCGGCGACGACGGCTGGACCGAACTCGTGGCCAAGCTCGACGAGCGGCCGGACCAGGTGCGCCCGTTCTACCTCGCCACCTCGCCCGACCTCTACGGCTCGATCTGCCGGAACCTCGCCAAGTTCGGCCTCGTCGGCCCGAAATCCCGCGTCGTGCTCGAGAAGCCGATTGGCAAGGACCTGACCTCGGCCCGCGCGATCAACGACGCGGTCGGCGAGGTGTTTCCCGAGGAGCAGATCTTCCGGATCGACCACTACCTCGGCAAGGAGACGGTGCAGAACCTGCTGGCGCTGCGCTTCGCCAACACGATCTTCGACCGGCTCTGGACGGCCGACGTGATCGACCACGTCCAGATCACGGTGGCCGAGACCGTCGGGGTCGAGGGCCGGGCCGGCTACTACGACACGTCCGGCGCCCTGCGCGACATGCTGCAGAACCACATCCTGCAGCTGCTCTGCCTCACCGCGATGGAGAGCCCGCTCAACCTCGACGCCAACTCGGTGCGCGACGAGAAGCTGAAGGTGCTGCGCGCCCTCAAGCCGATCACCGCGGGCGACGTGCAGCACGTGACGGTGCGCGGCCAGTACGTCCAGGGCGCCGTCGACGGCAAGCCGGTGGAGGGCTACCTCAACGAGCTCGGGCACGACAGCCGCACCGAGACCTTCGTCGCCTGCAAGGTCGAGGTCCAGTCCTGGCGCTGGGCCGGCGTGCCGTTCTACCTGCGCACCGGCAAGCGGCTGCCGCAGAAGCTGTCCGAGATCGTGGTGCAGTTCCGCGCCGCGCCGTTCTCGATCTTCCCGGAGGAATCGTTCGGGCGCGAGCCCAACCGCCTCGTCATCCGCCTGCAGCCGCAGGAGGGCATGAAGCTCGAGGTGATGACCAAGGATCCCGGCCCCGGCGGCATGCGCCTGCGGCCGACCAACCTCGACATCTCGTTCGAGGAGACCTTCAAGCAGCGCTATCCCGACGCCTACGAGCGCCTGCTGATGGACGTGGTGCGCGGCAACGCCACCCTGTTCATGCGCCGCGACGAGGTCGAGGTCGCCTGGGCCTGGGCCGACAGCCTGCTCAAGGCCTGGGCCGACCGCCGCGAGCCGCCGCGCGCCTACCCGGCCGGCAGCTGGGGCCCCACCGCCGCCATCGCCCTGATCGAGCGCGACGGGCGCACCTGGCACGAGGAGCTGCGGTGACCGCACCCGCCGCCCGGCGCCGGCTCGCCCTCGCCCTGACGCTCGCCTGCCTCGCCCACCCGGCCCGGGCGCAGGGGCCGGCGACGGGGCAGGATGATGCG
>NZ_VRVH01000047.1:0-24659 GCF_008040095.1 Methylobacterium sp. WL6
TACAATCACGCTCGTCGGCTCAAGACCCTGCGGGGCCTGACACCCACCGAGTTCATCCTGAACGCCTGGACGAAAGAGCCCAATCGCTTCAGGATCGACCCGTCACACCTCATCCCGGGACCATACAGCTACCTGCCGAACCCAGGGGGTGCGATCGGCGCATCGCTCATGGTGGCGAGGCTAGTGGGTCCTGGCGGTGTATTGAAGCCGACACAAGAGCTCGGACGCCCTTGGCTGTAGCGTGAGCTCGAGCGCGGACCTACGCGGTGATCGTCGTCGGACTTGAGAGTCCCCTGGGTCGGACGTGCCGGATCCACTGTCTCCCTGTATCAGAATACTGATATCAGGCTCGTGGTGGGCTTTGTCAGATGGTTCGACCGGTGAATTGTGTCTCCGTCGTCCCCTTCCTTCTCGCCGTGGATCACCCTCGGCTGAGTGGACGGCTTGTGACCTCCACCGTGCCGTTCTTGGTTGGGAGATGCGGGCTCTCGTTGTCAGCACACATCACGCAACTTCGGTGAGCCGTTTGTGGCCATAAGTCCGAAAAGCTATTGTAACGTGACTACTTAGATTGGCCAAACGTGGGGCGATCGCCAACTCCAGGCCGACGATCGAACGCTTGATGATCCCCGCGATAACGATGCCAACATGGGGTGGTCAGCGGCGCGACAACCGTCCGATATGCCCAGCATACGACCTGTCTCAACGCACGGACATAGGCGCACCAGCCGCGCCGTCTACCGAATGCAAGAAACTGTGATGCCGGCAACAGCTCAGCCATAGTCCGGAGCATAAAGGCGCTCGGCGACGCGCACGATGCGGGTGCGACACGTGCAGATCGTCCGATATGCTCGGAGCAAGGCCGGCAAAGTCCCAACAGGAATGGCAGGCAAACCGGAGCCAAGTCGATCGACATCCGAGGGACGACCCGACGCGCAGTCTGAAGTAGCTTCAGACCTCACACCATCCGAGGAAGAAGGGGGCGGTAGATTCATCGGGTGATATGGGCTGATTTTTGCCGGTCGCGCCGGACCGGGGATCCGGTGCTCAGCCAATGGGCCGTGCCCGACCGTTTTCTTGCCGCTGGCAGCCATGTCCTAACGCGAGCTTACCGCGCAGGTCCGCATTCGAGTGGTCCGCTGCAACCGTCCACAACCCGGCCCGGTCTACGTCGGCACCATGGCCAAGGGTCCCCGCTTCGATCTGCGCCGCCTCGAAGGCGAGACCGCGGCGGCGGACGTACGCACCCTCCAGCTCCCGCCCGGCGGTCTGCCCGCGACTAGGCTGACCGCGCAAGGGTTCCGCCCCGCCGACGGACGCGACCTCACCGGCGTGATCTCTAGCGTGCGCTGGCAGGCCGCGCGCCGGCTTGCGCGCGAGGCCACCCGCTGGGCACGGGTTGATGCGGTCCTTGGGGGTACATACCGAACCGGCACCGACGCGTGTCGGCCTCCGACCCACCCTATCCTCGACCCTGCCGCGGGACGATTGCGTGAGCCGTCTCGCTCCCGAGCTGCGGTCGCGTTCCCCGGAGCTGGCCGCGGAAGGCCCTCCGAGCGAGGCCGAGATCCGCCGGATGCAGACCGACCGGCACGCCCACCTGTTCAAGTAGGACTAAACCCCATGCCCCGCATCCTCCTCGTCGCCCAGGAAACCGCCGGCGTCGGCAAGAGCACGGTCACCTGCGGCCTCGCCGAGGCGGTGCCCGATGCCACGATCCTGGAGATCGATTCGACCCACCGCCTCACCGAATTCCCGTCCCTCGTGGCCGAGGCGGGGGCGGCTGGTAAGGGGCGGTTCGCCAAGGGGCAGTCGGGTGACGCGCAGACCGGCGGCGTGCGCCACTTACCGATGCGGGCGACACGGGAGGCCGGGCCCGACCGCGTTACGGTTTAACGGTTGCCGGATCGCCTGGCGGATCGTCGGGCTAGGGGCGCTTCAGCGTGCCGGCCGCAAGGTTAACGAAGCGTTGCCGTTCACGCCCTGTTCCCGTTGTGGAAAACCCGCGAAGCAGTCAGTTTGGCCCTTGAAACGGGGCACAGCATGCACATTCGAGCCGGGGAGCGGCTGCGCCTCACGCTGTGGGGTGCGGGGAGCCGCGCTATGGTCAGCCTCAACACTTTCGCGGTGACCCAGCCTGCGCTGGAGGGGCACGATCCGACGGAGGATGGCTTCCATCACGACGTTACGTCGTGGCTGCACGACGGCTTCAACACCCTGACGGTTGTGCTGATCGGGCCGCCAAGTGAGGTCGCGTTCCGCATGGTGGTCCGGCATGGCAACCACGCCGAGCACGTGCTCGACGAGGCCGATTTTTTGCCGCTGGAAACGCCCTGGCGTCTGTGGACACTGCGCATCGAGCGGGCCTCGGTGCCGAGCCAGCATCTCTCCGGCCTTCATCACACCGACCTGAAGCCGGTGGGCTGCGATCAAATCATGCCCGGCGCTGCAGGCGGCGGCATGTCCCTGCGCATTGACCAGACCAAAGCCCCAGCTTCGTTGGTAAGCATGGCCACACCGGTCCAGCCCTCGAGGATCGCCTCGGCGAGAAACCTCCCTTGAGCGATCGCCTGATCTCCCGAACCCGCCTCGATGTGGATGCGCTGCGTCTCGATACGCCCGCTACCATCACGGGGACGACGCAGGACCCGAAGTTCGAACCCGGAAACGGGTACGCCTGCAAGCTGTGGCATGGCGTCAATTCGTAAAACGATTTGTTTCGCAAGGACATAGCCAAACCAGCTCGATCGGGACGCTTTTTGGATCTTTGAGCCTTCTTTTTCACGAAACACGCCGAACCAAGATCGATCATGCCTCTGTAGTGGCTCGGGCCGATCTCACTTCGTGACGGTATGAGGACAATATCGCGTGCCTATCGCTCAGCGCCAGCTCGCCGCATCAATCCGGACCGCGCTGCATATCGCTGACCGCGATGCGATCGCGGCCTTCGTCCTGGATGCGGGTACGGTGTTTGCGCCCCACAATCCGTTCGCCCGAACTAGCGTCGGCGCACAGCGCCAGGTTTGGACCGGGTATCAGCGCGAGTTCTACTTCTCGAATGTCGCCTCGCTGGGGCTGATGTGTCTGCTGAAAGCCCTGCAGGCCCGTCCCGATGACGAGGCGGTGGTCCAGGAGATCCTGCACGCCGATGGCTGCCGTGCCTACGTGTATCACCCAGGCGACGGCTGTCGGATCATCGGCGCCGTACTGCATGCCAGGGGGACTGGAGCCCTGCCGGCAATCAAGCCGCTTCCACGGGGTGGCCGACGGGGCAGGCGGCAGGGATCGGCTCTTCAGCTCGACCTGTTCGCGGTCGGGTAGGGCCCACGGAACAGATCCCCCATCGCCCGGCGGCGGAACAGGGTGCGCCAGCGTCGGCGTTTATGCTCCGGGCGGTCGTGGTTGATGTGGCAGCGTTGGCAGAAGGCCACGAGGTTACGGTCGAGGTTGTTGGCGGTGTCGTGATCGCGGTGTGCCGCGGCCAGCACGACCCGCGTCGTACGGATGAGGCCGAGATCCTCGATGGTTGGGAGGCTGCGCAGCGGACGGCCCTGCCCATCGCGCCAGGCGCCAATGCCGGCGTCCCACCAGCGCCCATCACCGAGATGGTAGACGGTCTGCCCGTGCGGCCGGCCGCAGCCCTCACAAGCACCACCTGCCCGCCCGAAGCGGATCGTGGCCGAGAGCTGCGGCCAATCGATCGGGTAGAAGAAGCGGTGCTCCCGGCGGATCGGCATCGCTCGATCAATCCTCAGCCCAAACTGTCAGCGAATGAGCTCGACCGCGATACCAAGCGTGTCGGGTAGCTCGGTCCAGGCACGATCGGTGGTCAAGGCTGTCGCTCCCCGCTGCCGAGCGAGTGCAAGACAGGCACGGTCGCCGAGCGACAGTCCAAGGTTCTTGGTCATCGGCCGCAGTATACCCGCCGCACGCGCTTGCGTGTCGTCGAATGGCTCGACCCGGAGGTGCAAGCCACCGACCGCCTGGGCGATACGCACTTCCGCACCGCCGGCATCCGCGAGCTTGGCGTAGACCTCGGAGAGATTGACCGCACTGACCCACGCCCGCGGCAAGCTCGCGATCACCCGCTCCGCACCATGTTCCCCCTTGAGAAGGCACAGCAGGGCTGAAGCGTCGAGAACGAAGAGCTCACTCACGCTCAGCCTCGATCCGCCGTTCCGCCACAAGCTCGTCGGCAAGATTGACCTCGTTGGGTACGAACTCGCGTACGATCTCCTGCGCCAAGCGAACTGCGGATGAAAGCGATCGGACGTGGAGCCCATCCTCACCCAGTTCAAGCACAACGGTATCCCCGGTATCGATACCGAGCTTGCGCCGGAAGGCAGCTGGGATGATCAGCTTGCCACCATCAATGATTTTGACCGCCTGCGATGCCATGGCCTCGTCGCCTATCCGTACCGATTTTGAGAATCATACCTACGTCATCATAGTTTGAAAACTGCGATGATGTGGTGAGCGATAAATTCCGGCTGCGCTGATGGTTTACGTCTAGGACATGTCCTCAGTGCCGGGCGGTAAAATGGGTCGTTACGAGCTAGTTGGTCGCGGCCTCCACAAACCGAGCGCTGAAACGTCACATATTCAAGCTACGTGTGCGTTGATGGATCTTAGATGATGTGACGGCTTGTGATACACATCTTGGGGGAATCGAGCGTTTCGCGCATGTCTGTCACGCAATCGCTCGTTTGCGTGACAGGCACGAACGGGGGAGCACCGCAGATCGGCGGCTCTCGGACCCTTGATTGTCATACCGCCTCACGACGCGTGGCCCGTCACGCCCGCACAGGATCACCACCCCATGCTGCTCGGCTACATGCGCGTGTCCAAGGCCGACGGCTCGCAGACGACCGACCTGCAGCGCGACGCTCTCCTCGCCACCGGCGTCGTACCCGAGCGCTTCTACGAGGATCATGCCTCCGGCAAACGCGACATTCGCCCTGGGCTCGACGCCTGCCTCAAGGCGCTTCGTGAGGGCGACACCCTCGCGATCTGGAAACTCGACCGCCTCGGCCGCGACCTGCGCCACCTCGTCAACACCGTCCACGATCTGACCAAGCGTGGGGTCGGGCTCAAGGTGCTCACAGGCCAGGGGGCCAACATCGACACCACCACCGCCAATGGCCGGCTGGTGTTTGGGATCTTCGCAGCGTTGGCAGAATTCGAGCGCGAGTTGATCATCGAGCGGACCAAGGCTGGCCTTGCCTCAGCGCGGGCCAGAGGCCGCAATGGCGGTCGCAAACCAAAGATGACCCCGGCCAAGCTGCGACTGGCGCAAGCCGTAATGGGGCAGCCGGAGACCAAGGTCGCCGACCTCTGCATCGAACTCGGCATCACCCGCCAAACCCTTTACCGACACGTCGATCCCAAGGGTCAGTTCAGAGCCGACGCTCTCAAGATTATTGGGCAAAAGACCATTTGATCGATGGTCTGCGGGGACGGGATATTGCGACGGAAGACAATCAGGCAGCGTTTCCTGACAAGATAACGGCCGTTTACGGCCGCAGATATGTACGCGACCCAATTCGTCAGGAAAACGGTCCAATAACCGACACGTGAAATGATAGGATAGATGTCCGAGAAGAGTGGAGTCGCCTTCGATTTCCATGCTGAAAGCAGACGTGCCGCGAAGGCTACGCCGTCAGCGCCCGCCCGTAGGCGTTCTGGGGATCGCGGTAGATCGTGTGGACGTGCATGGTCAGATCACGCCGGCCGACCGGGAACTGCTGGCCGTTTTCAAGATGGAGAATCACCGCTGATTGGTCTCAAGCCGCTTCCGGCGTTCGCGGCGCATCTCCCGTTCCGTGTCGTGGATCCAGGCCTTTCGCTCGGCCTCCGACAGACGCTTCCACATCACGATCACGGCAACGAGATGTTGTGGCACTTCTCCGTGCAGTCCGCGGATCTGACGCGAAATCGTGTTGACCGGCCGCCCGAGCAGCCGGGCCAAGGTCTTTTGCCCTAAGCCAGCGGTCTGCGCCCGCAGTTGCCAAGGTTCGTTGTCCATCCCTTGAGGTTCTTAATTCGTGGAACAGTTCAACAGATCACCCACTTTCTCATTCATCGTCAGCTGACACGTTTGGGCGCTGATGGCTGAGGGCGTGTCCTGCTCCCGCCTATTGATGCGGTGAGCCGGATGCCTCACTACCATTTCAACGTTCATGACGGCGCTAGCACCCTGGACCGCGAGGGCATGTTCCTTGCCGACATCAGTGCAGCGCGTCGGCAGGCTATGCTGTTAGCTGGGGCCTTGCTCGAAGCTGATACGGATAAGCAACGCGATGGGAGGCCGTGGCTGATGGAGGTCACGAACCAAGCTGGTGAAGCTCTGTTCCGGCTCGACTTCAAACTCACAACGAACGCTTTCGGGCCAGGTGCATTATGAGGCCGTCGAATTGCTCTTGTTTTTCGAATTAAACTCAAGACCATTTAGGTTCGTCGTAGTGAAGATCCTGCGTTTCATCAGTAATTGTACTGCGCTGTGCAATCTCCTTACCGACTGTGAAAAGAAGCGTTCGACTTATAATCTTCATTTCATCTGTACCAAACTTCTCTATATCCGCATGTGCAGCCAGGACCGCATCTGCAATTGTGTTCAGACCAACTAAGTCGATCATTGATTCTCACCTTCTATCTAGAGTGATCTAATGTAAAATATTTACATATCTTGCGGTTATCTCTAGTATTGTCTATTATTTACTATTTTACAATCTGCATTGCAATGCTAGGGTGTATCACTGGTCGAACCGACTGGTGATCCGCGCAAGGAAGTGCCATGGACATGCCGACGCCGGACGGGCTGAGGTTGGCTCTACATACGGGTGATCGTGGCACGCTTGCCCGGATCGCAAAGGCACTCGACTGTTCCCCAGCCTCTTTCTTCGAGCAGCCCACCGCAGGCCATCCTAAGGACGCTTCACTGCTGATGCAGACGTGGCTGGCGATCAAATCGCCGAAGGGGCGCGACGTGGTATTTGCGTTCGCTCGCGAAGTGCTGCGGTCGGAGAAGCGTTAAAACGACGCGGATGGCTTGTTATGTTCCACGACAGGGAACGAGACCAAGCGCGATAAGTAAAAACATGACATATATATGTTAGGTATCAATCAATAAATGCAGCAGTCCAGTTTTTTCTAATTGTTTTCTGTCTCGCAATCACCAGATATGTTCGTGGTCGGCTCGTTTCAGGGCGCTGACGATTGAGGGACAGCGTGTGCTCTTGCCCCTAGCGCGAGAGCACGCATGGCAAATCTTCGGCAAGCTGGCGTACGCAACCGCCTCCTTCGCGCGCTGCCGCCGGAGGACTTCGCTGCCTTAGTGCCTGCGCTGCACCCCGAAGCGATACCTCTCCGGCGGGTACTCATCTCATCCAACACACAGATCGCGACCGTCCACTTCGTGGAGGCAGGCATCGTCTCCGTCACCTCCGATGCGCCCAGCGGTCGCGTCGAGATCGGGTTGCACGGCCGCGAGGCCCTGGTTGGTGCCGCCCCAGTCCTTCTTGACGACGACCGCAGCCCTTACACCCATTTCGTGCAAGCGGCTGGGCACGTACTGGCGATTGACGTGTCGGACCTACGCGCGGAAGTGGCGCTGCGTCCCACCCTACGCGGTCTCCTGCACCGCTATATCCAGGCTCAAATCATCCAGACCGCGCAGACCGCGTTCGCGAACGCCCGCGGTGGTACGCCAACCCGGCTCGCTCGTTGGCTGCTGATGTGCCATGATCGGGGCGAAGGCGACGAGATCACGGTTACGCAGGAGTTCATGTCGCTGATGCTGGGCGTCGAACGGCCCGGTGTTACGATGGCGATGCGGACGCTGGAGAAAGACGGCCTTGTGGCTAAGCGCCGGGGCCGCGTCCAGATCATCGACCGCGAGCGCCTGCTCGACTTGGCGGGAGACGGCTACGGCCTGGCCGAAACCGAGTACGCCCGACTGATCGAGGGGAGCGACCACCCGGAAGCGCGGTAGTCCGAACGATCAACGCGTCATGAGCGAGGCTCGTCCACGAGTTCGCGTAGGTATGCTAACGCACGGCAGCGCCCTTCTGCGGTTTTGATCCGGCCCCAAAGCTCGGCGCACTCACGCGCGCCGGAGAGGCACTCAGCCGCTTCAGTATCTGTGAAAAAGCTCTCGACGGGAATGCCGAGGCTGGTGGCCATCGCAGACAGCTTCGCCAGACGAACAGCATCTACTGGATTGTCCATGCCCACCTCCTAGAGGTTGCATCAGTCTACAGCTGTAGATGTATACCTCTTGAGACAGGGTGTAAAACTTTTACGCTTTCACCATGAGGCATAGGCGGATCACGGTGCAGCGGCATCAGGCATAGGGACATATGCCGCTTGGGGTGTGGACGGAAGCCTGCCATGAGCGCGAGATGGTACGCCAGCTTGCTCCAGCACCCTAGCGGTGCGCCTTCACGACGGTGGAGTCGACCAGTGCCTTAGAAGGCGGCCAACCGGCTTGGGCACCTGGTCAGCCCACGACGGTGAACTACCTTTAACGGAATCACGCTAGCCCGACGCCGAGCAGACACAGGCTACCAACGATCAGGCATCTGTCCATGCTCTCGAACGTCGCCTGTCTCATGGGTCGGTCTGGGGCAACACCAGCGAGCGTCGCTCCCGAAACGAGGCACATCAGGCTGAGAATGAACATCTTTCGCGCCTTCGGGGTCCCCGTGGATCACCCTGAGCAAGAAAGGGTCGCGCAAGGATATGTGATGCTCTCGCTTTTGTGCTGCCGCCTTCAATCTACAACTTCAGTCGAGTATGGCGCTGGCCTTGCGACTGAAGACGCAGGCCCCTTCCAAGCTAGAGCCGGATGCTCGTATTGAACGTGCCCTCGCTGAACGGCAGCCGAAACTTCACGGCGATTATCTCATCCTCGACGCGTACCACGCTTGCATAGCGCTTCCCCACCGTCACGGACGTTCCGACTGCCGTAGTGGTGGCAAACGGCAATTGGATTTTTGCCCCAGTCCTCGATACGTCGAGGATCAATCCTTGAAGGCTGCGCTCCTCGGGCAAGCTCACGATCACGTCGCGGTACTCGGGTACGATCCGCAGTGCTGCCCGTTGTTCGGCTGTCCATGCCGCTCGGGACGTATGCCACGCCAACCGTACGGTGATGCGTGCTCGGCGTTCAGCACTGAGTGTCGGATGAAGGGTGAACCCTTCCGCATCCGTTATGCCAATCCGACCCGGCAAGGCTCCGATCTTGTCGAGGTAGCATACCGCGACATCACGCGGGCGACCCGGCGCTTGCGTCCGGATCGCGATCGCGTCGAGGTCGTCGATCTGCGCTCGGCAGGGGTATTCGGGTCCGCCCTCGACCATCACGCGGCCCAATAGGATCGAAAGGTCGATGGCTGCAGCGTTTTTGGTCGATCGAACGACCGTCGCGTCGTCACCCAAGCCGCTCATGCCGCCACCAACGCACTCGGCAGCTGCAGATACGCCAGAGCCTCGTCGGCAGGGAGCGGTCTGCTGAACAGGAAGCCCTGTACCTCGTGGCACCCCTCCTGGCGGACCAAGTCGAGCTGCTCGGCGGTCTCCACACCCTCGGCAACGATACCCATGCCAAGGCGCTCACCAAGGCTAACCACCGCCCGCACGATCGCAGCCGCATCCGGGTCGGCGATGTCACGGATGAAGGCGCGGTCGATCTTCAACCTGTCGAACGGGAAGCGGCGCAGGTAGCTCAGGGACGAGTAGCCGGTGCCGAAGTCGTCGAGGGCGATGAGGACGCCCAAACCACGGAGCCGGTGTAGGCAAGCCAGAGCCGCGTCGGCATCCTGCATCAGCACGCTCTCGGTCACCTCCAGCTTGAGCCGATTGGGCGATAGCCCACTGGCGGCCAAAGCGGCCAACACCGCCGTCTCCAAACCCTCACGCCGCAGCTGCACGGCCGAGACGTTGACGGCGACGCGAACGTGCGCAGGCCAATGCATCGCCTCACGACAGGCTTCCTGCAACGCCCAGACGCCGAGCGGCACGATCAGTCCGGTCTCCTCGGCTACGGGGATGAAGACGGCGGGTGAGATCTCACCACGAACCGGATGGCGCCAGCGCATCAGCGCCTCGAAGGCGACGACGGTCCCTGTGTCAGCTTGCACGACCGGTTGGTAGACGAGTCGGAACTCCCCGCACCGGATCGCCTCCTTCATGTCGAGACCAAGTTGGCCGTGTGTGGCGATGCGGGCGCCCGCTTCGGCACAGAACTCACGAGAGGTGCTTCGCCCCGCCGCCTTGGCTTCGTAGAGTGCGATGTCGGCGCGCTTGAACAACTCGTCGGCACCAACGTCACCGCCGGTACAGACCGTAAACCCGATGCTGACGCCGATCTCGACCTTGTGTCCATCCAGGTCGATCGGCTCGCTCACCGCCGCGATCAGACGGTTGGCGATGGCATTGGCTGAACACGGCTCGGCAAGATGCGGAAGCACGATCGCGAACTCGTCGCCCCCTAGCCGAGCGACGGTGTCGTAGGATCGTACGACCGCCTGCATCCGCTCGGCCACGACGCGGAGCAGGGCGTCGCCCGCCGGGTGGCCGAGACTGTCGTTGATCGCCTTGAACCGGTCGAGGTCGCAGGCCATCACGGCGAACGTGCTCTGGGTCCGGTCTGTGTAGGCAATAGCTTGGTCCAAACGGTCGTGGAGCAGGATGCGGTTGGGCAGACCGGTCAGCGCATCGTGCAGCGCCATGTGCCGCATCCGCTCCTCCGTCTCGCGGTGGGCCGTCACGTCGCGCAAAGCGGCGACGTACCCTGTTGCACAACCGTCGTTCGGGTCGAGCATCAAGCTGACCGATGCTTCGATCCAGACGTAGTGCCCGTCAACATGGCGGTGACGCACGCGGCAGGTCCCGGGCGACTCCTCATCCCCGAGCTTGGCCCAGTGGTCGGCGAAAACCGCTCGATCGTCGGGGTGAAGGTGTTCGACCGGGTCACGCCCGACGAGGTCCCCCGGCTCGTAGCCCAGCACGATCCGGGCGGCGGGAGATACGTAGAGCGGGAGCTTATCCAGACCCCCCAGTACGAACACGTCTGCGACGTTGTCGGCGAGCAGTCGGATCTGCATGCTGGCAACCTGACGCCGTTCGGTCTCACGAGCTAGAAGGAGGAGGGCACTGACAAGGACCACTGCGAGCCCGCCGCCCAAGATCCCTTGGGTCAGGGCCAGGCGGTACCATGGGGCAAGGACCTCATCTTTCGACAGTGAGGCTGCAACGTAGAGCGGGTAGCCCTCCACGAAACCGTGCGCGATGACACGCTCGTTCCCGTTGGTGAGGCCGGTCGCCCAAAACGGTTTGGTATCACCTGTAGCCGCATGGTGGCGGTAGTTGTCCGAGGCGGCGAAGTTTCGGCCGATCGTCTCCGAGGCGTGCGGCGAGCGTACGAGCAGAATGCCGTCGGCACGCCATAGGCTGAGGATCGCGCCGGGTTCGTTGTCGACGGCGTCGTAGACGGCCTGGAACGATGCGATATCGAGCATGGCCTGAACCATGCCGATGAATGCGCCATCCGGCCCGACCAGGCGGCGGGCGATCGGCAGCATGGGCTTACCGCTCAAACTTCCGATGATCGGACGACCGATGGCCAAACTGTCATCGATCTGTCCACGCAGTTTCTGGAAGTAGTCCCGCTCGTGCACGTCGAGGGATCGAACTGGAAAGACGGCGGCCTCGGCCACCGCGCGGCCATCGCGGTCGGTGACGACGATGTTGCCAAGGTCGTGCGACCGGGCAAGCTGCTTGCGCAAGGCGATGTGCATCGCCTCGGATCCCAGATCATGAGCATGGAGTGCGACGAGGGAGGTGACAATCTGCAGGCGTTCGTCGGTGATCTCGATGGTGCGGGCAGCGTGGTGCTTCAGGGTGAGGGCGGTGTTGGCGACCTCACGCTCGGCGTCGATGAATTCGAGGGTCCGATGCGACCATAGCGTGTGCCCGAAGAACGCGGGGATGATGATGCCGACAGCAAGCGCCGACAGGCGTAGGCGCTGGCCATAACCGATCGTGCGTAGTGAGCAGCGTGCAAGGACCCGAGGCATCCAAAGGCCGAATGGGATGCGGAGACGCGATGCGATCATGGCCGTATCCGTTCGTCGAAGTTGTCCGCGGGGAATGGCTCGACGAACTGGACGGCGATGCCGCCCTCGATCGCGCGGACAACGGTGGCGAGGCGTGATCCGATGCGGACAAGCGCGCCGACGAACAGCCCGGGATTGGGGCGCAACGTGATTTTAGCGCCGGATATCGAGATGTTGAGGATCGTCCCCACGAAGACGACAGTCTCGGCGAGACGAACTTCGACGAACTGGTGAAATGGCACGAGTCGGGGCGCACTACGTAGCTTCCGGATCTGAGCTGCCTGAACAGTGTGGGATTCCAGCTGCGCGGCAAACCTGTCCCGGTGGCTCTGCTTGATCATGAAATCTACCATGACCCCTCGGGGAGTTGGCTCTACAACCTTCCCAACGAGAATGCCGACGTTGTCGAGGACACAGACGACAACCTGCCCCGAGGTAGGTTTGGCCTGAACGCTGATCTCTCCCCGCAAAGGGGAGTACATCACGACGGTACAGGAGACTTCCTCACCGGTGGGAAGCAGGGCACGTCCTGTGATAGGTTCACTAGGTTGCGTCGTTTGAGCGTCATGCGATCGCGCGCAATCGAAGGGGAGGGATTTCTCCGCCCCGGATCTTTCTTGTGCCATCCCCCGTCCGTATGCTGAAATGTGATGACAAGCACGCTTGGTCAATCTCGCAGCGTACCTATAGCCGCTAATAGACATAAGCTATGCAGGTAACTTATCTTCAAAAAGTTAATTCAAATAAGGCATGCTGCCTATGTACCATAAAGTCAAACATATAAGCAGAAGGATAATATTCTCTATAATTTATTCAATCGCTCGAGCGAGGTCGTCCATATCTGGTAGCGGGTGGTTGTTGTAGGTCGATGAAGCTGCGGAGCTACGACCCAGGCATGGCATCGCCACCGCGTATGCGCTTAAGTTGCCTGCCCCAGGCTACCTGTTTGATCCCGGCATTTGATGGTGCAATCTTCACGTCGGAGTGGAGGGACGCGCTATGGGCCAGGTTCTTCACGGCAGCGCCACAATGACGGAGGCGGTCCGTCGAGCGATCCAGCATAGTCAAGCGAGTCTGAGGGCGCTCTCGAAACGCTACGGGACCAACTAGAAGACAGTCGCCAAGTGGAGGTTGCGGACCTCGGTCGCCAACCAGCGCCCACAGGATCAGAACCTTACCCTCGGTGAGATCCTTGAGGAAGCACCAGAGCATCAGCATGAGGCTCAAGGCTGGGCGCTGGTGCCAATCGGTAGCCGCGATCCGTTTGAGGCGCTCCAGGCGACGTATGAGCGCCTGCCTGTTGAGAGGTGGCAGATCAGCAAACGGCTCCAGCGAAGCGGTCCGTAGGTTACCACGTAGCTCCGCGACATCCGCTTCAGCTCTGGCGGCCAGATCGGAATCAACGAGGACGAACACGTTCGACGCCCCCGTTAGTGCGTAGAGAAGGTAGGCCGGGATTGCGAGTTCGATCCTTTGGCGGTCGGTCAGGATAGGCATGGGAGCATTTATAGCTCTTACCAAGGCCGAAAAGGCCAAGCCAATTCGGCGACGTTGCCCCATTCCGCCCATATGTCCGTAAATCGGTCGGATAACCGACACAAAAGAAAATGTAATAGCCGTTTTATTTAGGCGAGTTTTTGCTGGCCTGTCTCAACCAATTACAACTTGACAGAAATTCAAGACATTATCGTAGCATTCAAAAAATTCCTTTGCTTTTGAAAATCTTCATTACCGCTGTTTGGTACGAGCGATATCATTGCCTAGTCAATGGATGAGATTAATCGACGCAGAAAGTTGCGGAAACAATTTTTTCAGAAGTTGAAATAGCGACTTAAGAAAGACTTAGCTGTCTCTCGCTATGATCGGCCTGATCGCTCGTACGCGCTTGTGCGCAGGTCGTGTGCGACCTGAAGGCTTCATGCCATGCTTTCGCCCTTACGCGTTGTTTCCAAATCTATGTACGACGAAGCACCTGAGCAATCCAGCCTCCGGAGCGTTGCCACGGCATTGCCGATGCTGCTGCCCTACCTGAACTCTGTTCGGCATGGCTTGCTGCTGATCGACGAACATGGGCGCGTCATCCTCGTCTCTGGTCAGTCGCTAAGCCTTCTCAGCAGTAACAAAGCACTAATTTCGGCAGGCTCTTCTGTCCGACACGTCCTTCGCATCGTTCGCAAGAGCGCGGGAGATCATTGGGAGCAAGTGCGAGCGCTGCTGCGTCGTTCCTTTGCACAAGCCGAAAGCTCTACCTTCGAGATTACGCTTCATGAACGCCTCCTGGGCATCGGCCTATACCCCGTCGCCGATCAAGGATGGGCAATCACGTTCGAGGACGTCACCGCGCGTCGGGCCGCCGAAGTTCAGGCCGACGAAATGGCTCGGCACGATCCGCTCACAGGCCTGCCGAACCGGCTTCTCCTGCGTGAGCGCCTCAAGGAATCAATCGGGCGCCTGCAGCGCACTGGCGAGGCGTGTGCCGTCCTGCTGATCGACCTAGACCGGTTCAAGCCCGTCAACGACACGTTGGGTCATCCGATGGGTGATGCCCTGCTGAAGAAGGTTGCCGATCGACTGCGCTCCACCGTGCGGCCGACCGATACCGTAGCACGGATCGGCGGCGATGAGTTCGTTATCTTGCAGACCGGCATTCAGGAGGCCGCCAACACGCAGGCGCTGGCCCGCCGCCTCGTGGACCTGATCGGACGGACCTACATGGTCGACGGCCACCTGCTCACTATCGGAGCGAGCGTGGGCGTTGCGCTCGCGCCGGGCGACGGCAGCGATGCCGACACCCTTCTGAAGAACGCCGACCTTGCACTCTACCGGGCCAAGCTCGACGGGCGAGCCACCTACCGTTTCTTCGAGCCGGAGATGGATGCACGCATGCAGGCGCGCCGGCAGCTCGAACTCGACATGCGCCAAGCGCTGGCGCGTCGTGAGTTCCAGCTGCACTACCAGCCGCAGCTTCAATTGGAAGGCAACCGGCTGGTGGGCTGCGAGGCGCTGATCCGCTGGCAGCACCCGGTACGCGGGATGGTTTCGCCCCTCGATTTCATCCCGTTGGCCGAAGAAATCGGCCTGATCGTGCCGATTGGCGAATGGGTCATGCGCCAAGCCTGCCGCGATGCGGTGACCTGGCCAGCCCCACTTTCGGTCGCGGTCAACGTCTCGCCGGCCCAGTTCAAGAGCGAGCGTCTCGTTGAGATGATCATGTCGGCGCTCGCCGCATCCGGGCTGCCCGCCACGCGCCTCGAGGTGGAGATCACCGAGGGCGTCCTCCTGCAGCATAGCGAGAAAACCCTACAAACCTTGCACCGCCTGCGCGAACTCGGCGTGCGTGTGTCGATGGATGACTTCGGAACCGGCTACTCGTCCCTGAGCTACCTGCGCAGCTTCCCCTTCGACAAAATCAAGATCGACCGCTCTTTCATCGCGGATCTATCGGGTAAGCGCGATGGCGAGGCGATCATTCGCGCCATTGCCGGTCTCGGCAAGAGCCTCGGCATGACCACCGTCGCCGAGGGCGTCGAGACGGCTGACCAAATGGAGCGCATCCGCGCGGAGGGCTGCACCGATGTTCAGGGCTACCTGATCAGCAAGCCCG
The DNA here is from genome assembly GCF_008040095.1 of Methylobacterium sp. WL6. Lineage (NCBI taxonomy): Bacteria > Pseudomonadati > Pseudomonadota > Alphaproteobacteria > Hyphomicrobiales > Methylobacteriaceae > Methylobacterium > Methylobacterium sp. WL6. The sequence goes on from NZ_VRVH01000047.1 coordinate 15,721, forward strand.
TTCCCGCCTCCGAGGTTCTGAAGTTCCTGTCCGCCGACCTCACAACCTACTGACCGATCTTTCCGCCTGGAGTTTTTCGTCGTGAGTGATCTCTACCGCCTCGTCTATGCCAGCAAGAACCACCTGCAGGGAACGGATGCCGAGATCGCCGAGGCCGTCTCGCAAATCCTGGCCGCGTCTCAGCGCAACAACGCCAAGGTCGACGTCACCGGTGCGCTGATGTTCAACGCAGGGGCTTTCGCGCAGGTGCTGGAAGGCCCGCAGCCGGGCGTCGAGAGCACCTTCGAGCGCATCCAATGCGACCCGCGCCACGGCGACGTGACGGTTCTGCAATGCGGCCCAGCAAAGAGCCGCAGCTTCACGAACTGGTCGATGGCCTTCGTGGGCCAGTCTGCGACCGGCCACACCCGTTGGGAGGGGATCGCCGCCGCGAGCGGCTTCGATCTGACCCGGCTCGACGGCGACGCGGTTTTCGCCATGCTGCACGACTTGGTGCTGGATGAGGAAGGCCTCCCGGCCGCCACGCCCGTTCCTGCCGAGCCGCCTAAAACAGTCGACATCTCCAAGACGGCCGAAACACCCTCCATAGGATTGGACGTCGAGCGCGTTCGCGCAGAGCTGCTGCAACCCGGCTGCGCCTTCCAAGCTTCGACCGAGGCGGAGCCGGTCACCCACTTGCGCTATCGGGATGAAGCGGCCCCGTCGTTCAAGCGCGCGCCGGCGAAACCCGAACTCGCCCGATCCGAAGCCTTGAAGGCGGATCCCAGCAAACTCGATGCGGTCCTAGCCCTCCTGCGGGATGCTCTCGCCGAAGAGCGTCAGCGCACGACCGACCTTCGCAATGACCTCGATGATCTGCACATCGCCCTCGCCTTCGAGCAGAAGCAGTCGGACGAGATCCGTCGCGAAAGAGATCTTTGGGCTTGGCGTGCTCAATTGCTGGTAAAAGCGATCGACCGGGAAGCCGGTGAACTAGAGAGCAATTCGGATCCGACAGAAGCCGAGGCTTCCATGGCTCACGGCCAAGGCGCTTCGATAAGAGTTGTTGCCTGAGGAAAGGTCGAGTAGGCAATGGAAGCCTTAGACTGCCATCGCGCTTTTGCCTTCCATACGCCCGATGCTGACCACGATGACCAGGATGGCAGAGAATGGGTTCGCGGTGGGGGTTGTGGACGTATCAGCCGGTGCCGCGCACTCAGCCTTCTGGAAGTCGTTCCCTTGCCCGTTCAATGTGCCAGCCTGCTTGGCGGCTTGGTACTTCACGGAACAGTCCTTGGCGATAGCGCCAAAACCGGCGTGGCCAGCATGGTCACACCAAAGGCGAGCGACAGGACGGACAGTTCGAGGCGAGCCATAAGGGGTAGGTCTCCAGACCGAACCAAGCGCGGCCGACAGTGATCCAAGATGGCCCGGCACCGCCTATCCGACAACCTGCTCACTCGGTTGCAGCACACACGGGAGTGCCAGGGGCAGGGTAAGGTTGCTGGTTCCTCAGCAGCCCCATCAGCTTATACCAACCCTCGTTGATCAGAACCCATGGGTCCATCGGCGCATTCCGATGGACATGATGCGCCAGGGCTGGGCGACGATCTTGTTCCAGGCGTCGCAGCAGTGGTCGAGGATGTCGGCGTGGGATTGGAAGATCCGGTTGCCGAGCCAATTCTCGCGCATGAACTGCCAGAGGTTCTCGACCGGGTTGAGTTCGGGCGAACGAGCCGGAAGAGGCAGCAGGGTGATGTTGCCTGGACCGAGCAGCTTCTTCGTGGTGTGCCAGCCAGCCTGATCGAGCGGGAGGACAGCGTGGGCGCCAGGCGCGACGGTTGCGGAGATTTCTTCGAGGTGATGGGCCATGGCCGACGTGGTGCAACGGGGCATGACCAAGCCCACGCCGACGCCTTGGGCCGGGCAAATCGCCCCAAAGATGTAGGCTGACTGCGTGCGCTGATCCTTGGGAGCCGAGGGGCGCGTTCCGCGTGCTGCCCAACGCCGGGTCAGGGTGTTCTTCTGGCCGACCCGCGCCTCGTCGCAGAACCAGACCTCTACGGGTTTGCCGCCGACAGCCTGCCCGATCTGCGCCAGACGGTGGAGGAAGCTTTTATAAAAACAGCTGCGGCGTCCGGGTCCTGGGCGTGATGGCGCGGACGGGCTGAGAACTTGCGGTAGCCCATCGCCCGCAAGACCCGGCTCAAGGTTTGCTCGGAGATCGACACGCCCAGATCCTCGACCAGGATCTGTGCCAGATCGCACAAGCGCCAGCGCACTACGCCATGAGCGGCGGACGTCGGATCTTGTTCGATTAGGGCCTTCAGGAAATCGCGCTGCCCGGCGTTCAGGCGCGGACGGGCACCAGGCGCCTTGCCGTCGATCAGCCCGTCCGGACCGGCCGCGTTGAAGGCCAACACCCAGTCCCGCACCGTCTGCAACCCGACCCCGCCGATCTCGGCCGCCTCCAAGCGCGAGCCGCCAGCCGAGATCACCGATAGCGCCAACAGGAGGCGGATCTAGGCCGGATTGCGCGATACCTTGGTCAGAGCGCGCAAAGCTCCGGCATCATAATCCGATTGCAGTGGCACCGGAGCCGCCATTACATCCTCCTCAGGCTCCAAACCTGAAAAGTGAATCACGACCTGGATCGCGATGCTACCTCGCGTGAGTCACATTCAACGGGGCTTGGTATTAATCGTACAGGGCAGGAATTTCTGTAGAAGCGGGAATGCGGACAGGACCTAGTAATAGACCGTTGATGCGATCCCGATCCTTTGACTGTACTCCGGGTGGAACTCGACCTTGACGTCGAAACAGAAGGTTTCCGCGTCCCGGCGCAGCCGTTCGATCAGGATAAAGTCCTCGTCGACCTGGGCGACGTGGCGCTTACTCTCGGTCCGGCGTTTGGCGCGGCCGTAGATGATCGGCGGTGCAGACGGTTCGTAGAGCATCACGAGCCGCCCGCCCGGCTTGAGCACGCGATGCACTTGCCGCAGGACAGCCTCGTAGCGCAGACCGATGATGAAGTGGTCGAAGGCCGTAAAGCAGAACACGAGATCGAAGCGGTTGTCGCTGAACGGTAACGACACGGCGGAGCAGGCCCACTTCTCATCGAGCCGTGCACCGATCAGGCATTCATAGATCTCGGATGTACGGATTGCATCCGTACTGAGATCGGTGGCGGCGAAGTGGGCTGTCGGAACCCGAGATTTCGCCATTACGCTGGCCCATCCGTGGCCCGCGCCTAGTTCGAGAACCTGATCGCCCGGTCGGATTTGCAGGCGATCCAGTAGGGACTGGAACACAATCATGACCCGCGATTTGTAGATCACGTTCTCGAAGAGGTCAGCCTCGGGCCCCTCACCGCGATCCGTTGACCAGAACACGAGTTCTTTCTCGTCGCTGCTCGATAGCAGCGTTTCGTCGACGGCGATGTGAACGCCGCGATCTTCGGCAATGGTAGCTGCAGGAGGGCGTAACGGAGCTTCGGGTGACACGGGCGGCATCCAATCCTTGCAAGCTATCAAGTTCTCCGCGATGAACACCATCCTCGTTCCTATACGTTGGGACAGCCCTGAGAGGCGATAGAGCGGTGGTGTTTCAATCTGATATCTGAAGAGAGACAAAAGCGAGCTGTCATCAGATGTTCTCCGTAGGCGCTAGCGGATTTCGAGCTTAGACTCATGGAAAGCCCGCCGCGGCGGACGCCGGGCGGGCTTGTCTGACGAGTTCCTTGAGGTTGGATACGTTCATCCTAGTGGAAGGTTTCGCTTCGCTTCGCTGGCGCGGGGGCGCTCGTTGAGCGACAGTTCCATCCGAGATCGCAGGGGAAGCCGCGATGCGGATGGAGAAAACCGACCTGACGGACGAACTTGCTCCCGAGATCCGCGAGATCTGCGAGGGCTTCAATCAATTGTACGAACGCGCCTCACTGGCTGAGCAGATCGTCTGGCACCGCACGCGAGCTGTCCGGACTTGCCGGAACAACCGCAAGATCCTGAGGCTGCCAGGCGATCCAGCGCTTAAGGGCTATGCCGGCTCGGCGCTGCGGCGCGCGCAGATCCGTCTGCTGCGGATTCGGATATGGCGGGCGACCGGGGTGTATCCGGGCGAGGGGTAGTGCAGGTACGAAAAAGCCCGCCACGGCGGCTACCGGGCGGGCTGAGGTGATGTTAGGGCCAGAGGAACCCCTTCGATGGCCGGGTCGTAGCGCGGGCTGGTTAACGGAGAACGAAAGAGCCCCGCGCGGCGGATGCCGGCGGGGCTAAGTGCGACTCGGGTAGGAATGAGCGTGAAACGGAAGTGCTCCACGCCATGGCCTTGAGCGATCGCTGTGCCACCGAGTGCGTGCCGGCCTACGCACCTACGCGCCGGTGGACGAGATCGACCGGCAGTTGGCCCGTCCCGACTTCGCGGCCCTGATCTATCCGGTCGTCACGCTGGAGCCGCCTTACGACAACACGGGCACCCGGCGGAACCTCGTCGGCGAGCAGCCGAAGCCCGAAGCGCGGACCGCCTGGTCGCTCCAGACACAGTTGCGTCCGAGCTGCCCGCCGCTCTTCCTCGCGCAGACCGACGACGATCCCGTGATCAGTCCGGAGAACAGCCGCATCCTCGACACGGCCTGTCGGCACATGAGCGTCCTGGTCGAGTTCCACCGCTCCAGCAAGGGCGGCCATGGTTTCGGCATTGGGGAGCCGGGCACGCCCGCAAGTGTCTGGCCCACCCTGTGTCATGCGTGGCTCCAGACCCTCGACATTCTGGGTTGAAGGCTGAACGTCGCTTCCGGTACGGCCGACCGGGGCGCTGATCTCACCCAGATCAGGGGCTCATCCGGACACCGCGATCCGCGCACGGTGCCTGGACACGTCAAGCCGGCGAACGCTTTCAAGGATCATGCGGGGAGCGGGTTTTCGTGAAGCCCGCTGCAGCCAGGTTGCCTTTGGAGCAATTTTAGCAGCCCGTTCAACCTGAGATAATTTGTAAACGTATAAGTTGCTATATAGGGACGGTAATAGCAATCTAGTTATATGTACGACGGCTCGTGATTGAAACTTATGGAAGATTTCTTCTAGAGACGGGCAGCGAAGCGACATGCGTCGCCATCATCTCAACAAGTGCACGCGTCGAAGTAAGAAGGCGAGGCGGGCTACCAGCGGTCCGCCCTGGCATGAAGGCGACGTGCTATCTTGATGCAATCGGCGTGGTGCCTGGGCGGATCAGCGAAGTAAGCTCCGCTGGTTTCACTCTGCTCGTCGAAGCCAGTGCAGCGCGCAAAGCGAGGATCGATGATCGCCTCGCTTGGCTTCGTGCTCACGCCAACGACACGGCCGATCAGCGGAATGATCCCCGGATCGTACCCACCCGGCGCGCTGTGAGCGTCACGCTATCGAACGGTCAGACCGTCGGCGCAGAGATCGTTGATCTTTCGATGTCAGGTGTGGCCCTTACGATGAGCGAACGACCTGATCCTGGTTCAGCTGTTACCGTCGGGAAGCGGTTCGCCACTGTCGTCCGACACACTGCGGACGGGATCGCTGTTCGTTTCAAGCTTCCATACAGCCCAACGACCTTCAATGAACGGGTGGTGCTGTGATGGGACATCCAGAGATCGAGCGCCGCAGTGCGCCGCGCAAGCGAGTTCTGAAGGCCGCCAAGATCATCTTCCCCAATGGGGCATCAGTGATGGACTGCATAGTTCGAAACGTCTCAGACGTGGGGGCAAAGCTCACCCTACCGTCAGCAATCGGGCTGCCGGAGGCGTTCACGCTGCTGATCGACGCTGATGACGTTCAGCATACCTGCAGGATCGTGCGTCGGGAAAGCGCGGCAATCGGGGTTCAGTTCATTTCGAAACCATGGGATTTCCAAGCAAATTAGCCCTTCAGCGAAAGGCATCAGTTCAACTTCAAACTACCTCTTGGACTTGTCGTCAGACCGCTGAGGTGGGCATCGAGCTGATCGCGGATTTCTCTGGCCATCGCCAGATCGAGGCGTAGACGCGCAGCAACTATGGGATCAGGCTGCACGCTGCCATCCATGAGCACGGCCATCCGGTCCGTGAACAAATTGAGCGCGACGGTCTGCCCGTTTAGGACGATACTGACAGCGCCTGTAATATGCCGAACGGGAACTTCATCAGGATCGGGCGTGGCATCAATTGGCATCCCTTGAATTCCTATAAAACCGAGAAAATACAAGCGAGACTTCAGGTCCTACAATGCTCTGCGAGCCAGCCGGCGCACTTAAATAGCATTCGCAGAATTAGATATCAAAGTTAATGAAAAGTAAAAATATAGGTCAGGTTGCGCGCTTTCCGCTCGCCCCATGAAGTTTCTTCAATAAGCCGCCATCTCACATTGTGCTTGGCCGCCACAACAGCCCAGGCGTGCCCAATCATCCTAAACAGGATTGATGCTGGCGACCTTGCCCGACACCCGAGGCGACCGATCTCATTGTGGGCGCCGTCCCCAAGCGTCCCGGACAGGTCGCCCTGACCGACCTGCTCGACGAAGGTCATCACCCGCCCGAGCGGCCGGACGATCACGCGGTTGATGGCGATCCCGATGCAGACGGTTCGAGGCCTTGTTCGAGGCGACGTACCAGGCCGTCCTCGACCCGCGTGTGACGGTTCAGCCGAACCAGCAGTACAACTTTTATCCGGGGGGCAACATCCCGGACCCACGCGACGAACTTGGGCGGCGGATCAAGAACGCCACGGTCGTCGGCCTGCGGGCGACGCTGACCTACTGAGCGAGGTTCAACTTCATGCGGGCCATCGAAAATGCCCAACCGACCCCAGAGCGAACCCTGTGAGCCTGAACGGTGTACGCAAACCGCTCGTCAGGCGTGCGCTGGAGACGGCTCTCCCGCCATATCGAGGCGAGGAATATTCGGTGTGGCGAAGGTAAGCATGCGGTCTCCCTCGTTGGGGGCGGCACGCTCGTTGTCGACCGAGAGGAGTTCGACCACGCCGTCCTTCTTAATAATTAGCAGGGCGACCGCTTTGGTCTGCGCACCCGCGTTCGCGGGGACGACTTCGAAACGCCCGCCGGCCTCGTGTCGCCCGGCTAGGGAATCGAAATCGATCTTGCCGTCACCGAGTACCTTGCCGCGGGTATCCCGGCTGACGCCCGTGTCCGCATGCAGGAGGTGGTCCGCCGACGGCGCGAGTTGGTAGACGCGCTCGCGGCCGATCTCGGGGGCAAGTCTGGTGCACACCAGCGCGTTGTAAAGTTCGTCCCGAGTCGCAGCGAGCATATGGTCCGGGGGGTGGTCGGCGAGACCTTCCTCGGCATGCCGCGACAGCAGCTCGGCCTGCAGCGTTGGCACACCCGCGTCACGGGCGGCCTGGAGCGCGCCGGGATAGGTGTCGATCAGTACCACCGGCACGCCCGCGCGATGCAGGGCGACGACCATGTCGCTCGCCCATGGGGACGCTCCGACGACGGCGAGCCGCTGGGTCTCGGCCGCGGTAGACAGGCTCAGTCGCCGGGCCAGCGGTCCCAGCGAGAAGCCGTGGAGGATGACCGTGGCGACGATGACCGCGAATACGGTGGGCTGGATCAGATCGCCGCCGGCGTAGCCCGCCTCGCTCAGACGGGGCCCGGCCAAACCTGCGACGGCAGCCGCGACGATGCCGCGGGGGCCGATCCAACCCACGAACAGGCGCTCCCGCCGCGACAGGTCGCTGCCCAGCGTCGCGAGCCAGATGGCGGCCGGGCGGACCGCGAACAGGACGGCGGCCGTAAGAGCGAGGATGGGCAGGGACAACTTGCCGAGGACGCCGAGGTCGAGGTCGGCGGTCAACACAACGAACAGGCACGACACCAGAAGCACGACAAGCGCCTCCTTGAACCGACGCAACTCGCCCAAGCCTGGCACATGGCGGTTCGCTAGGGCGATGCCGAACACGGTCGCGCCGATCAGCCCGGCCTCGTGCATGAGCAGGTTCGGTACGACGTAGGCAACGAGTGCGAGCGCGAGCAGCACCGGCGTCTTGAGCGTCTCCGGGACGAGATCCCGCCGGAACGCCCAGGCCACCAATAGAGCGAAGCCAATGCCGAGGCCGCCCGCCACCAGCACGCCCTCGGCGAGGTGGATCGCCAGTGCGACCGCCGGGGTCTCGCCGGCACCGTGCGGCACGCCCACCAGGATCTCGATGACGACCGCCGTGAGGATCGCCCCGACCGGGTCGTTGACGATGGCCTCCCATTTCAGGAAGGCGGCGGATCGGCGCTCCAGGCGGGCGTGGCGCAGCAGCGGCAGGATCACGGTTGGTCCGGTCACGACGAGGATAGCGCCGAACACCGACGCGGGGCCCCACATCATCCCGCCGATGAGGTGCGCCGCGAGGGTGCCGAGGACGAAGTTGATGGGCAGCGCGAAGGCGGTGAGCCGGAGAACACCTTCGCCGGAAGCCCTGAGTTCGCGGAGGTCGAGCGCAAGGCCCCCCTCGAACACTACGATGGCGACCGCCAAGCCGATCAAGGGGCGCAGGTTCTCCCCGAAGTCGCGGGACGGGTGTAGCAAGCCGAGCACGGGTCCGACAAGGAACCCAAGCGCGAGCAGCAGCACGATGGCGGGGACGCGTAGGCGCGCGGCGAGCACCTGGGCGGCGATGCCACCGCCCACGATGCAAAGGACGGCTGTCGCCAAACCGTGTTCCATCCATCTCCCTCCGGGCAAACATGTCGTCGCGACCGGCCGACGCTTCACCGGTTGAGGGATCGGCACCTCCGCCGTCATGCGGGTCGGATCACATGCCCTACTACGGGTTGGAGCTTATGGGATTCCCGCCAAGGCCCCTGTCGCGGTCGCACCCCCGGCGTCGGTTTGGCGGTTATCGATTTTGCGCAGCTCGGTAGCAATGTCCTGCAGGCTGGTGTCGCCCTTGCGCAGCACCTGATCTGCCCCGGACAGACGGTCACGCTCGGCTGCGGTGACGTCGCGAG
>NZ_VRVH01000480.1:0-2251 GCF_008040095.1 Methylobacterium sp. WL6
CCGCGGCCGGGCGGCGGCGCAGGGGGGCGTCGCCGCCGCGCTCCTTCGAAACCTTCTCCTTGGCCGGGCGCTCGTTGGCGTGCCGGTCCTTGGGTCGGTCGCGGGCCACGCGCTCCCGCGGCGCCTCGTCGTCCGCGGACCGGACGTTGGCGTCGGTGGCCGGGCTCCAAGGCTCTGGACGGGAAGGCTCGTCCTGAGAGGCGGCCTCGCGGCGTGCGGGCTCGGCGTTCGCCGGGGTCTCGGGCGCCTGCGTCGTCTCGGGACCGCGGACGGGCTCGTCCGCGGAGGGGGTGGTCGGATTGTCGCTCATCGGCAAGCCCATAACAGAGCGGGCCCCGCCGCGCGAGACGGATCGTCGCTCAGGGGCGTCCGGCCAGCAGACCGAGCCCGAAGCCGACGAAGATCGCACCGGTGGCCCGGTCGAACAGGCGCCGCAGCGCAGGCCTGGCGAGATGGCGCGCGAGCTGCCGGCCGCCGAGGGCGTAGACCGCATACCAGAACGCCTCGGCGGCGGCGAAGGTCGCGACCAGGATCGTCAGCTGCAACCCCTGATCCGCGGCGGGATCGATGAATTGCGGCAGGAACGCCGCCGCGAACAGCAGGAGCTTCGGGTTGCTCGCCCCGATCAGGAACCCGCCCCGGAACAGGCCGCCGGCGGAGGGGGCGATCGGTCCCGTTCCGACCTGCGGCACCCCGCCGGCCCCGCGCCACGCCTGAATCCCGAGGAGGACCAGGTATGCGACGCCGGCATAGCGCAGCCCTGCGAACAGGTTGGGCGAGGCGGCGAGCACGGCGCCCAGCCCCGTCGCCGAGGCGCAGAGCACCAGCACCACGGCCGACAGGCACCCGGCCATGGCGAACAGGCTGGCTCCGAGGCCGAAGCGAAGGCTGCGCGTCATCACGTGCAGCATGTTCGGGCCGGGGGTGCCGGAAAGCAGGAAGACGGCGCAGAGGAAGAGCGCCCAGGTTTGGGGATTCATGGACCGGACAGGGTGAGGTGAGGGCACCTGAGGCTACGCCCGCACGCGTTCCAATGCACCCCGCCCAGTGCACCCTGGAACGCGAGAAGGGCGGCCCGATCCGGGCCGCCCTTCTCACAACGCAGAACTAGTCCGGCCGGTCAGAGCCGCGGCGCGCGTCCGCGCATCACGCCGAACACGGCGGAGACCAGGAACAGGGCGATGGCCACGAAGAAGACGATCTTGGCCGCCTCCATCGCCGTCCCGGCGATGCCGCCGAAGCCGAGGAGCGCCGCGACCAACGCGACCACGAGAAAGGTGATGGCCCAACCGATCATGCAGACCTCCTTGAAACGAATGCGTTGATCCAAGGCCGGGTGACGCACCGACCGGCCGACCGAACCCCGATGCGGAACGAAACCCGCGTCCGCACCGGGGGATGCGTTGCTGCGAGGCTTACTTGCCGACGGCCGACTTCACGTCGCCCTTGACGCCTTCGGCCTTGCCCTTGGCTTCCTGCGCGGCGCCGTCGGCCTTCAGGTTCGCGTTGTCCGTCGCGTTGCCGATGCCCTGCTTGGCCTTGCCGACCGCCTCGTTGGCGGCGCCCTTGATCTTGTCGGTGGTGCTGCTCATCGCCGGCTCCTCATCCTGAATGCGGCCGTGCCGCGTTGGATGAGAAACGGCCGGCCCCCGTTGAATGTTCCGCCGATTAACATTGATCGGATTGGGGTCGATGTGCCGGCCGGTGCGGCGCGCTTTGCGGCGGCGGTGCCGGCGGCTAGGAACGTCCTCGTGCCCGACTCGATCCCTCCCGCGAAGACGTCGCCGTTCGATCTCGCCTTCTCCGCGGCGCGCCGCGCGGCGGAGGCCGGCGAGGTGCCGGTCGGTGCCGTCATCGTGCGCGGCGACGTCGTGCTGGCGGTGGCGCACAACCGGCCGCGGGCGCTGAACGATCCGACGGCGCATGCGGAGATCCTGGCGATCCGCGCCGCCTGCGCCGCCCTCGGCGACGACCGGCTGCCGGGCTGCGACCTCTACGTGACCCTGGAGCCGTGCCCGATGTGCGCGGGCGCGATCGGCTTCGCGCGGATCCGGCGGCTCTATTACGGCGCCGCCGACCCCAAGGGCGGCGGGGTCGAGAACGGCGCCCGCGTGTTCAATCATCCGACCTGCCACCACGCGCCGGATGTGTATGGCGGCTTCCGCGAGGACGAGGCGGCGGCATTGCTGCGCGCCTTCTTCCGCGAGCGGCGGGACTGACCCGTCGGACAACCCGGAAGCCGCCTCCATGA
>NZ_VRVH01000481.1:0-2246 GCF_008040095.1 Methylobacterium sp. WL6
TGCCGACCGAGGCGCCGACCCGGATCGTGACGCCGCCGACCTGCATCGGGCGGCCCATCGCATGGACGATCCGCCCCGCAAGGGCTTCGGCGCCGCGCGCGCTGCCATGGCCGCCGAGCAGGATGGCGAATTCGTCGCCGCCGATCCGCGCCACGAGGTCGGCCCGGCGGCAGAGCCCGGCGATGCGGTCGGCCGCCTCCCGGAGGCAGGCATCGCCCGCCGCATGCCCGAAGCCGTCGTTGACCGCCTTGAAGCCGTCGAGGTCGACGAGAACGAGCAGGCCCGCGCCTTGCCGGCACAGGAACGCGAGCCGGTCCTCGAAGCACATCCGGTTGGCGAGGCCCGTCATCCCGTCGAGATCGGCCCGTCGGCGCGCCGCCTCGGCGGCCAGCCTCTCGTCTGTGATGTCCTGCTTGATCCCGAACAGCCGCACCGCGACGCCCGCGTGCGCCTCCACCGTGGCGGTCAGGCGGATCCAGCGGAGTTGCCCGGCGGCGGTGCGGATCTCGGTGTCGAGGCGGAAGCCGGTCCGCTCGGCGATCGCTCGCGAGCGGGCCGCCTCGAGGGCGCGGCGCGAGGCCTCCGGGTAGTGCTCGAGGGCGCGCCCGCGCGACAGGGCCGTCCCGCGCGGGATGCCGAACAAGTCGTAGACGCCGGAGGACCAGTCGATCGCCTCGTCGCGCAGGCGGCATTCCCACACCCCGATCCCGGCCGCGGCCGCGGCCCGGTCGAAGGTGCGCTGGCGCTCGGCCAGCCGCTCGGCGTCCCGGCGAATCAGGCGCAATTGCGCCTCGGCCGAGCGGATCGTCGCCGACGCCGCGGCGACGTCGGGGTGGATGGGCGGTCCGGTCATGCGGCGGGCGACGTCGCACCGACGAAGCCGCCCCGCAGGTTCGCCTCGATGATTCCCACGCGATTCCCGACCCGGACCGGAGCGCGCCGGGACGGCCCGGCATCGATGGCTCCATTCGGTACAGCTTAAGCGCGAGCCGGTGAAGGGTTCGTCAATCCTGATGCGCGTCGCCGCTGCACGGCGCCCCCGGGCACCCTATATGTCGCGGCGGTGGCCCGATCGACGCGGGCCGATGGCGAGCGGCGGATCGGACACGTGGGCAGCATCGGACGATACGGCGCGGGCGCCCTGCTGCTCGCCGGCGCGGCGCTGCTGGCCGGGTGCGCCACCGACACGCAGACCACCGCGACGCTGCCGAGCCTCTACCTGCCCCTGTCGAACAACGCGGCCCACGTCGACACCGAAGCCGCCCGCGACATGATCTCGGCCTATCGCCGCGGCCGCGGCGAGGCGGCGCTCGCCCTCGACCCCGAGCTCCAGAAGCTCGCCGAGGCCGAGGCGGCGTCGATGGCGCTCGCCGACCGGCCGAGCAAGGCGCAGACCGTGAAGGGCGCCGTCGAGCGGCTCGGCTTCGCGTCGGCCAACGCCAACCTGTCGGCCGGCTACCACACCCTCGCCGAGGCCTTCTCCGGCTGGCGCGACAGCCCGCCCCACAACGCCGTGATGCTCGATCCCAAGGCCGCCCGCATGGGCATCGCCACCGCCTACGCGCCCGGATCGAAGTACAAGGTCTACTGGGCGCTGCTGACCGCGAAATGACGGCCGAGCGACGGCCCCGGCGCGGAGGCGGACACGTGCGATGAGGGTGAAGCCTGTTCTGGTCGCTCTCTGCCTGATGCTCGCCTCGTCCGCGCGGGCCGAGCCGCTTCGCCTCGTCCTCGGCACCGCCACCCCGGGCGGCGGCTTTCCGGCCTACGGCGCGGCGCTGGCGGCCTCGGTCCGCGCGGTCGACCCCGACCTGACCCTGGAGACCCGCGCCACCGGCGGCTCGGCCGAGAACGTCCGGCTGCTGCGCGAGGGCGCCCTCGACCTCGCGCTGGTGCAGGGCGAGTTCGCCTACGACGCGCTGGCGGCGGGTGACGGCCCGCGGCTCACCGCGGTCGCGCCGATGTACGCCACGCCCGGCCTGCTCGTGGTCGCGGCGGCGAGCCCGGTCCGTACCCTCGCCGACCTCGCCGGCAAGCCCGTCGCGCTCGGCACCCGGAATTCCGGGCTGACGGTGATGGGCCGCGCGGTGCTCGCCGCCTCCGGCCTCGACCCGGAGCGCGACATCGTCCCGATCCTCCTGGAGCATGCCGGCGACGGCCCGGCCATGGTCGCCGACGGGCGCGCGGCCGCGCTCTGGGGCGGCGGCATCGGCTGGCCGGGTTTCGCGGCGGTCGCGGCGATGCCC
>NZ_VRVH01000482.1:0-2242 GCF_008040095.1 Methylobacterium sp. WL6
CCCCCCCCCCCCCCCCCCCCTTTTTTTTTTTAATTATACGGCGACCACCTATATCTACAGTTATGGTGTCGTCGGCTGCGTCATTTTTGTATATTATACTGGGCGCCCGCCGCATCAGCCGCGGGCGCCAGACGCCGAGCACCACGTTGGCGGTGGCGACGACCAAGAGCAGCCACAGGGTGTTGCGCTCGGGCCCGAGCGACTGGGCCAGCGTCGCCGGGTCGAGGCGGCCGGCCAAGGCCGCGGCGCTCAAGTCGGCTTCCTGCCGCATCGGTCCCTGGACGTAGACGAGGCCGCCCTCGAACATCAGCACGCCGGTGGCGAGCTTCGCCCAGGCCCAGACCGCCCGGTGGAAGGCGCGCTGCGCCAGGGCGAGGAGGCCGGCCAGCAGCGTCAGCGCCAGCGCGGGCAGGAAGATCCAGGTGGCGACCGCGCCCATTGCGCCGCGCATCAGCGCGTATCCGGCCCGGTCGGCCGGCGGCGGCACGAACGTGAACAGCACGAGCAGGCAGGCCAACGCCCCCATCAGCCCGACCGCGCCCATCGTGTGCAGGAACTTCAGGAGGCGTCGCACGGCGTTCCATCCTCCCTCGGGGCCGAGGCTCATGAGCCGCGGCGGCGACAGGGTAGACCGGGAATCGGGATCGCGCACGCGACACGCCGTCCCGGCCCCCGGCGGCAGGCAACGGACGGCCCGCTCACGGGTTGGCCCGGCATGACGAGCATCGCCATCATGATCGGAACGCCGACGGGCTCGAAGCTCCTGGCCGCGGCGAGCGAGCGGCAGGCCGCCCTGTCGGCCGAACGGATCATCCTGCGCTGCCCGCGCGCCGCCCTGCCGGTGCCGCTCTGGGTCCAGTGCGCCGACCCGGCGATCTCGGCCCGGCTCACCACCTATCTCGGCGGCCTCCAGGCCGAGCTGATCGGCGTCCCGGCGGCCTGACGCCGGGCGGCGGGGCGGATCGAGATCCGGTTCGCGCACGCGACGGTGCCGCGAACCGGTGCGGCGATCTCCGCCAGGCTCTTGCGTTTCCCAATTCGCTCGGGCCGGTGGCCATGACGGGTTCGGTGGCGAGCCTTGCGGCATGCAAGCTTTGCCGGTTGCGCGGCCTAGGCCCGAAGACCTATCCGGAATGGGCCATGGCCTATTTCGACCACGTAATCGATGGCGTGAGGCTCGACCTTGCCCATCTGGAGCCGCGCCGTCTGACGTTCTTCGTCGACAAGATCGGCCGTGCGCTGTCGATCGAGGTACGCTTCTCGAATCACTGCTTCACCGTCGGTTTCCACAACGAACGTCACGACCGCCAGCACCTGATCTGGGACCATCGGAGCCGTCGCGCATACGATCCCGCGCGGCACGAACTCTCCCGCCGATTGCCGGCCATCGTCGACGCTTTGCCGGGTCCCTCGGTCTACATGACGCCGACGGATCGGAACTACGTCTACTTCGCCAACGTCGTGCTGGCCGATGGCGCGTGCTATCCGATGTACTTCAGCCTCCGCCGGGCGGCGGCCGGGCATCGGCAGCAACTGCTCATCGTCGTCGAGAGCGCGTACCCGGTGCAGGATCGGCGGCGGGTGCTGGCCGGCACGACCAAGATCAGCTTCGCGGTCCTGTGCGCGAAGGTGTACCAGGGTGATCGGGTGCGGCCCCGGGCGCGGCGCTGAGGCATTCTCAAGCGCGGTGGAGCCCGGCTCGCGTGAGGAAGATGCGATCTCACGACAGGGCCGCGCCCTTTCCGGCGGGCCGGCATCCACGGTTCGAGACGGCTCCGGACGTGAAAGGCCCCTCGCTCACGGGGAGGAGGGGCCATCACTCGCCGGGACACTTGGCTATCTCGCGTTGCGCGTGGACCGACTGCGGTTGCCCGTCGTCGGCGGCCTGGGGCTATCGCGGCAAGCCGCTCAGGCGATCCGTCCCCAGGCACGGAATAAGGCACGCGCAGGCCGGAATTTCAAGGTTTCCTCTCCCTCAAGGTCCCTCGCGGCCCTCCTGCAGCCGCTCGACGCAACGGTAGCCGACGAAGCATTGCCGCTCGTCGCGGGTGGCCTCGTAATCGGGCCGCGTCGTCTCCTCGATGGTGCAGAAGCCGCCGTCGCGCACGATCCGCAGGTAGGTGAGCGGGCCGGTGCTCATCACCACGGCGCCTGCGCGGGCGACGAGGCCCGCGGCGGCGGCGCAGGTGAGCACGCGGGTGTCGGGCCGTCCCCCGCCCCCGCTCGGCGCATCATCCTGCCC
>NZ_VRVH01000483.1:0-2241 GCF_008040095.1 Methylobacterium sp. WL6
GAGCGCCGCGGCGAGGCGGGCCCGGTCCTCGGCCATGATCGCGCGCTCCGCCGCGACGTCGTCGGGGTTGGCCTCGGCCTCGAGCCGGCGGGCGACCGCAGCTTCGAGTTGCAGCAGCGCCGCGTCGAGCCTGCGCAGGGCGTCGCCGGTCGGGTCGCCGGTCGGGTCGGTCGGGGGGCTTGCGGCATCGCTCATGTCTGCCGGCAGGTTTCCCCCATGCCGCGAAGGATTTCCAGCCGAATCCGCCGCCGACGCCCAGCCAAATCCAGTCCGGTCAGGCCGCCCGGATTGTCAGGACTTCGCACAGGCGGTCCCCGTCCTTCGCTTTGACAGCCCGGGGCACCATGTTAGAGACCCGCCGCACGCGCCTGGCCGGTTCTCGCGCGCGCTTTGTCCGGATACCCGACCCGTGCCAGTCAAGAGGCCCTCGCCCGCATCGTCCGTCTCACGGATGGTCCCCGGCGACCTGTGCCCGGGCCTCGCGTCGGTTCATCCCTGGTTCAATTCGGCGGTTCATAGAGCCGGCCGCAGCACCGGACGGCCGACGCGCCGTTCCGGTACCATCGAACGGCGCCCGCAGGTCGGCGCCTCATCTCGCGAAGGAGTCACGCCGTGACGGTGAAGGTTGCCATCAACGGGTTCGGGCGCATCGGCCGCAACGTTCTGCGCGCGATCCACGAGGCCGGCCGCAAGGACATCGAGGTCGTGGCGATCAACGACCTCGGGCCGGTCGAGACCAACGCGCACCTGCTGCGCTTCGACTCGATCCACGGCCGGTTCAACGCCAAGGTGGTGGTCGATGGCGAGTACATCATCGTCGACGGCAATCGCATCCGCGTCACCGCCGTGCGCAACCCGGCCGAGCTGCCGCACCGCGAGCTCGGCGTCGACATCGCGCTCGAGTGCACCGGCATCTTCACCTCGAAGGACAAGGCCAAGGCCCACCTGGATGCCGGCGCCAAGCGCGTCATCGTCTCGGCGCCCGCCGACGGCGCCGACCTGACGGTGGTCTACGGCGTCAACCACGACAAGCTGACGGCCGATCACCACGTGATCTCGAACGCCTCGTGCACCACCAACTGCCTCGTGCCGGTGGCGAAGGTCCTCAACGACCTCGTCGGGATCGAGCGCGGCTTCATGACCACGATCCACTCTTACACCAACGACCAGCCCTCGCTCGACCAGATGCACAAGGATCTGTACCGGGCCCGCGCCGCCGCGCTCTCGATGATCCCGACCTCGACCGGCGCCGCCAAGGCCGTCGGCCTCGTGCTGCCGGAGCTCAAGGGCAAGCTCGACGGCACCTCGATCCGCGTGCCGACCCCGAACGTCTCGGCGGTCGACCTCGTGTTCACCGCCAAGCGCGCCACCTCCGTCGAGGAGATCAACGCGGCGATCGTGGCGGCGGCCGACGGCCCGCTCAAGGGCGTGCTGGCCTACACCGACCAACCCAACGTCTCGATCGACTTCAACCACGACCCGCACTCGTCGACCTTCCACCTCGACCAGACCAAGGTCATGGACGGCACCTTCGTGCGCATCCTCGCCTGGTACGACAACGAGTGGGGCTTCTCGAACCGCATGGCCGACACGGCCGTGGCGATGGCCAAGCTGATCTGACGAGCCGATCTGATCCGTCTCCCCCGGCCGGCTCGCGGACACCCCGCGGGCCGGCGGTTTCGCGACCCGGCCCGACCATCCGCGAAAAGCCGCGCCCCGCCGGGCCGCCCTCCGAACCGCAGACGAGAAAGGGTCCGTGACGAATGACCGACGCCCCCAAGACCGCGACCGGGCAGGACTTCATCCCGACGACGACTTCGCCCGTCGACACCCGGCCTGTTGAGGCCAAGCCCGTCGAGGCCAAGCCCGCGGCCGCCGGTCCGGCCGGCGCGACGCCGATCGCCGCCAACCAGCTGTTCGACCAGCTCGCGCGGATCGAGGACAAGACCTCGCGGATCGAGGACAAGTACGCCCGCTCGGAGTCGCTGCTGACCCGGGTCGAGGACAAGGTCGAGGGTGCCTCGAACCGCATGAACGAGGCGGCCCGTCAGTCCGACCTCGCGGCACTCCGCTCGGAGATGCGCGGCCTGACCGAGCGCCTGCGGCGCCTGCCCGGCACCGGCGCCCTCGTGCTCACCGCGATCATCACCGCCGTGCTGACCGTCGTGCTGATGATCGCCGTGCAGCGGCTCAACCTCGACAGCCTGCTACCGCCGCGCGCGAACGCGACCGCCGCGGCGC
>NZ_VRVH01000484.1:0-2240 GCF_008040095.1 Methylobacterium sp. WL6
CCCCCTGTGCGGGGGAGGGTGGCCCGCGAAGCGGGTCGGGAGAGGGGAGCGCGCTGTCCGGATATGGCGCTCCCCTCACCCGACCTTCGCTGACGCGAGGCTCACCCTCCCCCGCAGAGGGGGGAGGGAAGTTGGGGTGGATTCACCGTCGCCTGGATGGATGAAGGCTGTTGCCCGTCTGAGCCGGGGGGCGGATCAGCGATGCGCAGAGACGGGTTTGCTGGCCGAGCCCTGTTCCGCGCCGCGCGGGCGGAACGCCCGGCTGCCGAGAGCGAAGAAACCCACGGCCCCGCCGATGACGACGCCGACCAGCAGAAGGAGGAGATTCGTGTCGGGCATCGCTCAACTCTCGCTCTGGATGAACCGAATGACGAACTGCCCGGAGGCGGGCAGCGCGGCGCCGAGGAGCATCCACCAGATGGCTTCGCCCTGCGGCCAGTTGTGATCCTTGACGTAGGGTACGATGAAGGCGGCACCTACGATAGCGATCCCCAGCGTGTTCGAGAAGCTGCCATAGAGCTTGATGTGCTCATTCCAACGCTTGGCCTCGAGCTTCCTGAGATCGGGCTCGAGTTCGATCCGCCTCCGCCGATGCGAGAAGTACAGTCGCAGAGCCGCGGCCGCAAAACCGGCCAGGGCGCCGAGAAGGGGAAGGGCCAGCCTGGTTCCGGTTCGGTCGGCGATCCAGTTAGCCGAGCCGTCGAGAAGACCTGCGAGGTCGCCGGGCATCGATTTCCCCCTCGGAGACCTGCGCCGGGAAACGGGCGCTCCCGACCGGCGGGACAATGCGGGTCGTAGGCGGATGGACGCCGCCGTCGCCAAGCTTGGACGCGGCCCGTTGGTCGACCTGCACCGGCCGTGCGATCGAACGCCACGAAAACGGCCGGTGCTGGACGCCTCGGGGCGGGACGACGCCTGTCAGGGGTGGCTTCCCTCCCCCGCACCCAAGTCGGGCCTGCCCGACTTGGGCACACGGGGGTGCGGATCTCGGGCAAGCCCGAGATCCGTCGGGGGGAGGGAAGAGGCGGTGGCGTGATCGTCCAAGAGATGGGTGAAGGCCGTCGCCGATCCGGGACGTGACGCCGCGAGGTGCGACGCCCGGCCCGCCGAGCGGCGACCTCCGCCACGCCGCCTCAGGCGGTGGCTTCGCCGTACAGCGTCTCGACGTGTTCCCAGTTCACGAGGTTCTCCAGGAACGCCTTGAGGTAGTCGGGGCGGCGGTTGCGGTAGTCGATGTAGTAGGAGTGCTCCCACACGTCGACGCCGAGGATCGGCTTGGCGCCGTGCACCAGCGGGTTCTCGCCGTTCGGGGTCTTCATGATGGCGAGCTTGCCGTCCTTGACCGCGAGCCAGGCCCAGCCCGAGCCGAACTGGCCGATGCCGGCCTGGATGAAGTCCGCCTTGAACTTCTCCGCGCCGCCGAGATCCTCGTCGATCTTCTTGGCGAGGCTGCCCGGGATCGCGCCGCCGCCGTTGGGCTTCATCCACTGCCAGAAGTGCAGGTGGTTGAAGTGCTGGCCGGCATTGTTGAACAGCGGCTGGTTGTTGCCGTAGCTCGCCGTGACGATCTCCTCGACGCTCTTGCCCTCGAGACCGCTGCCCTCGAGCAGCTTGTTGCCGGTGTCGACGTAGGCCTTGTGGTGCTTGTCGTGGTGGAACTCGAGGGTTTCCTTCGACATGTACGGGGCCAGCGCGTCGTAGGCGTAGGGCAGTTCCGGCAGGGTGAAGGTCATCAGATTCTCCGTCTTGTCGAGGTCTTCTGGACGGGCGTGCGGAATCGCGCCGCGCGCCGCGCTCGACGGGGTAACGACCGGAAGGTAAGTCGGTGCCCCCGCCGCGACAACGCCGGAACCGGCACGAAGCCCGTGGAAACCGCCACGCCGCGGGGCCGACTCCGGGTCGCCGGCGTTTTGCAAAACGCCGGCAAGGTCTTACTACGATCCTGGCGTATCCGGCCCCGACTTCGAGAGTTCCATGATCATTGCGCTGTTCGCGCTCAGTGCCGCGATGGTGATCGGCGGCGTCGTCGCCGTGATCCAGGGGTTCCCCTTCGTCCGCCTGGAGAGCGGGCTCTCCATGGTGATCGCGGGCGCGACCGTCGCCTCGGCTGGGGCGGTGCTCTCCGGCCTCGCGGTGGTGGCGATGGGCCTGCGCCGGGTCGCGCACGCCTTCGACGCCCGCCGCATCGTCGACGCCGTCAGCACGATGCAGGACGGGGTCCGCCTGCCCCCGGCGGCCCC
>NZ_VRVH01000485.1:0-2191 GCF_008040095.1 Methylobacterium sp. WL6
CCCCTCTTTTTTTTTCTAGCAGACGAGGGGATCCGTGATCTGCGCATGTGTCGTGGGCGCGGTGATGTGTATACGAGACTGGTCCGGCGCGGCGCGGGTACACCGGCCCGGCCGCGGACGCCGGTGCGGCCGGCCTTCGTCCCGGGCCCCGCCCCGCCCGGGCTGGAGCGGCGCGAGCGCCAGCGGCTCAGCCGCGGCGTGCTGGCGATCGAGGGCCGGATCGACCTGCACGGGCTCTATCAGGCCGAGGCGCACGCGGCCTTGGTCGGCTTCCTGATGCAAGCGCGCGCCGCCGGGCATGCGCGGGTGCTGGTCGTGACCGGCAAGGGCGGCGAGGACGCCTATGCCGAGCGCGGCGTGCTGCGCCGCTCGGTGCCGCACTGGCTGCGCGGCGCGGAGCTGCGCCCGATCGTGCTCGGCTTCGAGGAGGCCGCCCGCCACCACGGCGGCGCCGGCGCGCTCTACGTCCGCCTGCGGCGGCTCTGAAGGCGCGGGTTAACCCGAGCGGGCTAATCGGGTAGGCGACGCGCGGAAGCGTTCGGGACCGGACATCATGCACGACGTGGTACGCGAGATCGTTCTCGACACCGAGACCACCGGCATCGACCCCAAGACCGGCGACCGGCTGATCGAGGTCGGCGCGGTCGAACTCCTGAACCACATCCCCACGGGCCGGACGTTCCACAAGTACTGCAACCCGCAGCGGGCGGTCTCGGAGGGCGCCTTCAAGGTGCACGGGCTGTCCGACACGTTCCTGTCCGACAAGCCGCCGTTCTCGGAGATCGCCGGCGCGCTGATCGAGTTCTGCGGCGACGCCCGGCTGGTGATCCACAACGCGCCGTTCGACGTCGGCTTCCTCAACATGGAATACGCCCGGCTCGGGGCCAAGGCGCCGCCGCCGATCGTCCTCGAGAGCGTGGTCGACACCCTGCCGATGGCCCGGCGCAAGCACCCCGGCGCGCCGGCCAACCTCGACGCCCTGTGCAGCCGCTACGGCATCGACACCAGCCGCCGCACCAAGCACGGGGCCCTGCTCGACGCGCAGATCCTGGCCGAGGTCTACATCGAGCTGCTCGGCGGCAAGCAGACCGGGTTCGATCTCGGCGCGACCGCGGTCGCCGACGCGGTCGTCGACCGCAGCGCCGAGAGCGTCGTGCGCACGGTCCGCACCGCCCGCGCCCGCCTGACCGACGCCGAGCGCGAGCGCCACGCCGCATTCCGCGCCGGCCTCGGCGCCAGCGCGATCTGGGCCGAGTACATTGGCAAGGACACCGCCGTCTGACGGCAGAGCCGCCCTCACGGGTTGGTGCATCGCACGAAGCCCATATTGCAATGCAATATGGCGCCCCCATATGCCATCCACACGGATGGTGACGGGATGGTCGCGATGATGGATGTGATGGCACGGCCGAAGCCCACGCGGGCGGCGGCGCGGCAGCCCGAGAGCGAGAAGATCACGATCAATCTCGGGCATGTCGACCTCGGGCACGTCGACCTGCTCGTGGCCGAAGGGGTGTTCTCGAACCGCAGCGACTTCATCCGCACCGCGATCCGCAACCAGATCGAGCGGCATGCCGACGTGACGCGCCAGTCGATGGCGCGGCGCAGCGTCGAGCTCGGCCTGCGCCACATCGACCGCGCCAGCCTCGAGGCGGCCCGGGCCGAGGGGCGGATGCTGGACATCCGCGTGCTCGGCCTCGCCACCATCGCCGACGACGTGACCCCCGACCTCGCCCGTGCGGCGATCGCCTCCCTCGACGTGCTCGGCAGCCTCCAGGCCAGCCCCGCCGTCCGCGCCGCGCTGGCCGACCGGCTGCGCTGAGGCGCTGCCGCGCCTCTGCTCCGAGCCTCCGCTCCGAGCCTCCTGCCCCATTCCGATCCGCCCACGGCGATCCCCAGGACTTCCCATGACCGACCATTCCGACTCGATGCGCGACCGCTTCGCCGACATGATGGAGGCGACCCGGCTGACCGGTGCCGGCCGCCTCGCGGAGGCGACCGACCTGATCCAGCGCAGCCTCGGCGGCCACGCGACGCCGCGGGACACGCCGCAGGACACGCCGAAGGCGATTGAGCCGCCGACCCTCGACCTGACCGCCGAGCGCATCGACGACGCCCCGCGATCCGCGCCCCGGGCCGAGGCGAAGGTCGAGGCCGCGCCCAAGCCCGCGGCCGCGCCCAGGCCCGAGGC
>NZ_VRVH01000486.1:0-2178 GCF_008040095.1 Methylobacterium sp. WL6
AAGCAAGAGCGGGGGAGGCGAGGGCGGCTCCGAGCCCAGCGGTGAGGAGCGCACGTCGCTTCACGGTCGTCATGGCACCTCCCTCGGCATCAGCTGCGATCCCGCGGCCCCTAGCACGTCCGGTGCGGGTCTCGAAACCGTCGACGTGCCGTGCTAGGCCCCGCCGTCGTGACACCCGCCTCCATCACCCTCCACACCGTCTGCGGACTGGAAGAGCTCGCGCGCCACGGCGACCGCGGCGTCGACCGCGTGCTGTCGCTGCTGGATCCGGGCACGCCGGAGCCGGCGGACTTCGCCGCCTACGGCCCCCATCGGCGCACGACGCTGCACTTCCACGACTGCCTCGGACCGGGCGAGGGGCTGGTCCCGCCGGAGCCCGAGCACGTCGCCGCGATCCTGGCCTTCGGGCGCGACCGCGAGGCGGGACCTGCCGCGCATCTCCTCGTCCACTGCCATTACGGCCTGTCGCGCTCGACCGCGGCGCTGCTGATCCTGATGAGCGACGCCGAGCCGGACACCGACGCCGAGGTCCTGGTCCGGCGCCTGCACGCGATCCGCGAGCCGGCCTGGCCGAACGCGCGGATGATCGGCTTCGCGGACGCGATGCTCGACCGCCGGGGCACGCTCGACGCGGCGGTGCGGCGCCTGCACAAGCTTCAGCTCGGCGTGCGCCCGCACCTCGCCGAATTGCTGCGCGGCCTCGGCCGCGGGCCCGAGGTCGACGCGGCCGAGGCCGCCTGAGCGGACGGGCTACTTCGGCGCGGGGGTGAAGACCCCGTCCTTCCAGACGTAGAGCACGTAGCCCTGGGCGGTGACGTCGCCCTTTCCGTCGAAGCCGACGGTCCCGAGCACGAGGTCGAAGCGCTCGGCGTGCAGCGTCGCGGCGATGCGCCTGGGGTCCTGCGTGTGGGCGAAGTTGGCCGCCGCGACCAGCGCCTGCAGCGCGGCATAGCCGTAGATCGTCGAGCCCGTCGGGTCGCCGCCCTCGGCCTTGAACGCCTTCACCACCTCGGCCGCCGCCGGCTGGCGGCTCGGGTCGAGGTAGAAGGTCATCAGCACGCCGTTGCTCGCCCCGCCGGCGATCTTGGCGAAATCCGGCGTGGCGATCGCTGAAGTGCCGAACCATTGCGGCCGGAAGCCGCGCTCGGCCGAGATCCGCACGAGCCGGCCCATCTCGGCGGCGTCGCCGCCGTAATAGGCGACCTCGATGCCGGCCGCCTTCAGCCGGTCGGCCAAGGCCGCGTCGTCGGCATCGCTCGGCGAGAAGGCGGAGAGCAGCGCCTCGTTGATGCCGATGCGGTTGAGGTTGTCCTTGGTCGCCGTGGCGAGCGCGCGCGCGGCCGGCGTCAGGTCCTGGAGCAGGGCGATCTTGCGGTCGCGGAAGCGCTCGGCCAGCACGATCGCCGAGAGGCGCGCTTGGTCGTCGTCGCGGCCGCAGACGCGGAAGATCGTCGGCAGACCGCGATCGGTCAGCCTCGCCGAGACCGAGGCCGCGGTGATCATCGCGATGCCGTTCTGGCTGTAGATCTCCGAGGCCGCAAGCGAGGCGTTCGAGCACACGTGGCCAACGACGAGGCCGACGTCGGACCGCACGAAGTGATTGGCGACCGCCGTGGCGGTGTTGGAATCGCAGGCGTCGTCCTGCACGTCGAGGCGGATGGGCTGCCCGTCGAGGCCGCCCTTCGCGTTGGCGTCGCGGGCCGCCGCCTCGACGCCGCGCAGCACCTGCTCGCCGACCGAGACGTAGGCGCCCGAGCGCGGGACCGCGACGCCGACCACCACGTCGGCGCAGGCGGGAACCACGCTCAGCACCGCCAGCGCGAGGCCGGCACGGAGGCTGCGGATGCGGGACTGGGCCAGGGTCGGGTCGAACCGGGAAGCGCGTCCGATCGTCATCAGGCCCCTTCTCGGCATCGACGCACCTCCGGCACGGCAGCGGACCAAACACCGAGCCGCGTCCCGGACGGCCGCCTGTTTCCGGGAAAACCCGCGATCGGGCAAGTCGACCGGCGACGCATCGCGCACGGAGGCACCGCGTCGGGCGGGGAAAACGCCTACCGTGAGTAGGCGTAGACGGAGGCTGCGGATGCGACGGGGCCTGCGACGGTGGAGAAGACGCTGACGACCTTGGAGACTTCGGTGAAGGGGGCGTTGGAGACGTAGACGAGGTCGCGGTTT
>NZ_VRVH01000487.1:0-2167 GCF_008040095.1 Methylobacterium sp. WL6
TACAATCACGCTCGTCGGCTCAAGACCCTGCGGGGCCTGACACCCACCGAGTTCATCCTGAACGCCTGGACGAAAGAGCCCAATCGCTTCAGGATCGACCCGTCACACCTCATCCCGGGACCATACACCTAGTCCGGCGATCACCTGGAACGTGCCGGGGCACCACGACTTAGCTTCCCGGGAAGTGCCATAGGAGCGAGACGATGATCGACGCTGACACCCCGCAGCCCGGCGACGATCCGGCGCCGATCGGAGACCCCTCGCCAGCACCTCAGGAGCCTGAGGGCGATCCACCGCCGAGCCCCGCGCCGGCACCACAGATGGACGACGCGGCGGCGATCGAAGAGACCGAAGAGCAGCCGAGCTAACTCTTTCAGCCTCGACGGTTCCTATAGCGGTTGTCGAAGCCGAATGCTCTCGCTAGAGGGCGCCGATGGAAAAACTCGACGCCCTACTTGAACGTCTCAAGAACCGCCAGCGCGACCTCATCATGGAAGCCGCTCAGTACGATACGATGCCGGCCGACAGTACGCTGAAGCGGATCGCGGAGCTTGAGAACGCTATCGCGGCGGTAGAGGCGGGGGCGGACGAGGAGCGGGGGCGGCGGCAACGATAGGGCCACCGCGACGGATCGCGCCTTTTTCGTTGGCGCGGAACTAGAGCGTCCCCTTCACCGTAGGAGCCGAGAATGGCTCACGCGAAGGGTACAGATTGGCACCGCCGCATTACGTCGTCCGACGCAGCCGATCTGGCAGATTTAACTTCGCCCTCATCACCGACTACGGGCGCATCACAGGGTACGTCTCTACTGACCTAGACGGCCGATCCAGTGCCGAGCTTGAACGGGAAGCTCGCGATAAAATCGGTGCGCTTGCCGGGAGCTTCGCGGAGGTCACTGTTCCGACGCTTGATGTGGAAGCGGAGAGGACAGTGCGAAGCGCTTATCCCTCAGGTGAGTTTGCTACCTAACATCAATTATTCGTCGCTCGGAGGAATACGTTCTTCGAGATAGGTCGCCGCATCCGCGTATAGCTCGAAGCGCCGCGTTAAACCTGCACGCTTCTCAGGCTTCTGCGTCTCATCCATCTTCGACTTCGCTTTCTCGGCGCGCTGATGCATCTTATTGGCGAGCTTTCCGAACGCCTCTTGGATCTTGGCGCTAACCTTCTCGGCCTCGGCGTCCGCTGCGTTCTTTTGGTTCCGTATAGAACCGGGAAACGCGCTCTTTTTGTCTTTAGCCACCGATCGTCTCCATCGATCTGACACACCCTTTACGTCATACGCTGTGACGATGCGATCACCGTGACCGAGATTATAATGCTTGCCGCCTCGCACGGATATCCAGGCGTCGCGGTCTGCGCGCGCCACGGCCAACTCGCATTGCACCTCTTCAAGTCGAGCGTGCATCTCGCCGGCATCAACGGCGGTCTTGATCAGCAGCTCCTGCGCCTCGGCGAGCGCCGCGCGCAGCTTCGCGTTTTCCGTAGCGAGCGCCAGAAGCAATGCTGCCGTCTCGTCGCTCATCTTTCAGCAACCTGTCTGGCGCATTGTCACTGACGTTGCATACGCGGCCGGCTGATCCCCCCGATCCGCTGCGGCGGTCCTGTTCTTGTCCCCGCAAGCAGGGCCGCCACCACTGCCCCAAGATTGGCTTGCCTTGGTTCTCGGACAGGGGCGAGCAGCGAGGTTCGAGGCAGCTCTAAAGACGATTTGGTGAGCCTAGGACTGGTGAGCTGCAACGCAGGCCTTCGGGACGGATGCCTCGACCGACACGCCCTCCAGATCAATGAGGCTCAGCACGCCTCCGTCCGGCCCTGTGATCGTCACGTCCGAAAGTGTGCGAGCAACCATGTCGCGATACTTTCTCACCGCCCATTCGGGCGATGGGCATCGGTAGGTGACGGTGCCGCCCTTCATGGCGCCCCAAACGATATAAACGGGGTTCGGCTCCATCACACTATGATCCCGGCAGCGCCAAGAATGGCACGCTGCTTGAAGATGCCGATGCTGATCGGCCCCCACGAGGTGGTCCAAGGGTAGAGTTAGTGCACGGTGGGCCGCTCCGCCACGGGTAGCTTGGCCGGCGGAGCTGGTCTGGCAAGCGCAGCCGGCCAAGCGGAGAAGGCTGGCATGAACACCTCCGGGGCCGGCGGTCGGTATCCCAGAG
>NZ_VRVH01000488.1:0-2139 GCF_008040095.1 Methylobacterium sp. WL6
GCTCCGGCTCGCGGCCGCCGTGGACGACGCCCGCAACGCGCTGACCCGCAGGATCACCGACGCCAACGGCGGCCAGGCGGGCGCCGTCGCCGCCGCCCTGGTGACCGGCAAGCGCGGGCTGATCGCGCCGGCCACCAACGACACGCTGCGGGCGGCGGGGATCGACCACGTGGTCTCGATCTCGGGGCTCCACATGGTGCTGGCCGCCGGGGTCGTGTTCTGGCTCGTCCGCGCCGGCCTCGCCCTGGTGCCGTTCCTGGCGCTGGCCTGGCCGATCAGGAAGATCGCCGCGGCGCTGGCGATGGTCGGCGTCACCGCCTACTGCGTCTTCTCCGGCTGGGACATCGCGGCCGAGCGTTCCCTCGTGATGACCCTGATCATGCTCGGGGCGATCCTGGTCGATCGCCCGGCGCTCAGCATGCGCAACCTCGCTCTCGCCGCGCTCATCGCGCTCTCGCACGAGCCGGAAGGCTTGCTCGGCCCGAGCTTCCAGATGTCGTTCGGGGCGGTGGCCGGCCTCATCGCCTGCGCCCGCCTGATCGATGGAGGGATGTTCCGCCGCGACGGGGCCGGGCGGATCGGCCGGCTGATCGCGCTGTCGCTGACGACGGTGGTCGGCACCCTCGGCACGACGCTCGTGGCGCAGGTCGCGACCGCGCCCTTCGCCACCTACCACTTCCAGACCGTCCAACCCTTCGGGCTGATCGGCAACGCGCTCACCCTGCCGCTGGTCTCGCTCGCGGTGATGCCGGCGGCGGTGCTGGGCATCGTCGCCTACCCGTTCACCCTCGACCAGCCGGTCTGGTGGCTGATGGGACTGGCGGTGCGCGGCATGCTGACCATCTCCGGCTGGATCCAGGGGCTCGGGCGCGCCAACGTCGTGGTCCCGGCCTTCGGCACCGCCGCGCTCGGGTGCCTCGCCGCGGGGCTGCTGCTCGCGACGCTCCCGGTCTCGCGCCTGCGCTGGCTCGCCCTGCCGCCGGCGCTGCTCGGGCTCGGCCTGGCGACGATGCCGGCCCGTTACGACATCTACGTCGACCGCCAGGGCAGCGGGGCGGCGGTGCGCCGCGCCGACGGCAGCCTCGTCGCCCTCGGGCGCCCGTCGAACTTCGTGCTGGAGCAGTGGCTGAAGGCCGACGGCGACGGCAGGCCGGGCGCGCAGGCGACGGGTGGTCCCGCCTGCGACCGGATCGGATGCACGCTTCGGTTGGCCGACGGGCGCGCGGTGGCGCTTCTGAAGGATCGCCGCGGCTTCGCGCAGGATTGCGCCAAGGCCTCGGTGCTGATCACGGCGCTCGCCGCACCGCCGGGCTGCGCCGCCGCCCTCGTCATCGATCGCGCCTACCTCGCCAGCCACGGCGCCGTGGCGATCCGCGTCGAGCCGAATGGCTTCATCCTGGCCGACACGCATGAGCCGGGACGGACGCTGCCGTGGCGCCCCGCGATGGTCCGTCCCCCGCCCCAGGGAACGGACGACGCGGCAGCGGGCGGATCGTCGCCCGCGGCCGAGCCCAAGCCGAAGGACGTCCCGTTCCAGGGCATGGCCGTACCGCCCCCCCCGGGCGGAGGACGCCGACCCGGCACCCGACGATCCGGCCGCGGACGGCCCGAACCCGGAGATGCCGGGCGAGACCCTTCAGTAACGGCGCACGAGGCTGACCAGGCGGCCCTGGATCTGCACCCGATCCGGCCCGAGCACGCGGGTCTCGTAGGCCGGGTTCGCGGCTTCGAGCGCGATCGAGGAGCCGCGACGGCGCAGCCGCTTCAGCGTCGCCTCCTCGTCGTCGATCAGCGCCACGATGATGTCGCCGGTGTTGGCGGTGTCCTGCTTGCGGATGACCACGAGGTCGCCGTCGAGGATGCCCGCCTCGACCATCGAGTCGCCGCGGACCTCCAGGGCGTAGTGCTCGCCGCCGGCCAGGAAGTCCGGCGACATGGTGATTGCGTGGCTCTGGTTCTGGATCGCCGAGATCGGCGTGCCGGCCGCGATCCGGCCCATCACCGGGATCGACACCGCGCGCCCGCTGTCGTCGACCATCTGCGTCGTGGAAGGCCGCGGCGGCACGGCCTTCGAGCGGCCGCCCTCGACCACGCTCGGGGTGAACCGGCGCGGCGCGGCGGGAGCTGCCGGCACCGGGG
>NZ_VRVH01000489.1:0-2134 GCF_008040095.1 Methylobacterium sp. WL6
GCGCTCGGCCCGGGCCCAGCCCTCGCGGGTTGCGTCGCAGAACGCGGCGAGGCGGCCCTCGGCGATGGCCGCCCGCATCCCGGCCATGAGGTCCTGGTAGTAGGACAGGTTGTTCCAGGTCAGCAGCATCATCCCCAGGATCTCGTCCGAGCGGACGAGGTGGTGGAGGTAGGCGCGGGAATACGCGCTCGCCGCCTCGCAGGAGGAGGTCTCGTCCAGCGGCCGCGTGTCCTCGGCGTGGCGGGCGTTGCGCAGGTTGATCCGGCCGTGGCGGGTGTAGGCGAGGCCGTGGCGGCCGGCCCGCGTCGGCATCACGCAATCGAACATGTCGATGCCGCGCGAGACCGAGCGCATCAGGTCGTCCGGGGTGCCGACGCCCATCAGGTAGCGCGGCTTGGCCCGCGGCAGGTGCGGCTCCACCGTCTCGATCATGGCGAGCATCACCGCCTGCGGCTCGCCGACCGCGAGGCCGCCGATGGCGTAGCCCTTGAGGTCGAGGCCGGCGAGCGCGCGGGCGCTCTCGACCCGGAGCTCCGGCACGTCGCCGCCCTGCACGATCCCGAACAGAGCCTTGCCCGGCTGCTCGCCGAAGGCGGTGCGGCAGCGCTCGGCCCAGCGCAGGGAGAGGCGCATCGCCTTCTCGATCGCCTCGCGCTCGGCCGGCAGGCGCACGCACTCGTCGAGCTGCATCTGGATGTCGGAGCCGAGCAGGCCCTGGATTTCGATCGAGCGCTCCGGCGACATGTGGTGGGCGGTGCCGTCGACATGCGAGCGGAAGGTCACGCCCTGCTCGTCGAGCTTCCGGAGCGCCGACAGCGACATCACCTGGAAGCCGCCGGAATCGGTGAGGATCGGCCCGTCCCAGCGCATGAAGCGGTGCAGGCCGCCGAGCCGCGCCATCCGCTCGGCGCCCGGGCGCAGCATCAGGTGGTAGGTGTTGCCGAGCACCACGTCGGCGCCGAGCGCGCGCACCTGGCTCGCATACATGGCCTTGACCGTGCCGGCGGTGCCGACCGGCATGAAGGCCGGCGTGCGGATCGTTCCCCGCGGCATGGTGATCGCCCCGGTGCGGGCTTGCCCGTCGGTGGCGTGGACGGCGAAGGTGAAGTCTGTGTCGGACATGCTGAGGTGAGACGGCTTCCAGGTTGCCTCGGGCAGCGCCCCCTCGCCCCACAGATCTCGGGCTTGCCCGAGATCTGTGTACCCGGTGCCCAAATCGGGCAAGCCCGATTTGGGTGCGGGAGAGGGTGGCCCGCGAAGCGGGTCGGGAGAGGGGAGCGACGCTTCCGGATACGGCGCTCCCCTCTCCAGACCCCTGTTCACGCAGGGGCCACCCTCCCCCGCGACGGGGGGAGGAGATGCGCGGTGTCGGTCAGCCCTATCAGACCTGGGCCGGAAACAGCAGGCTCGAATCGCCGTAGGAGTAGAACCGGTAGCCTTCCGCGATCGCGTGCGCGTAGGCGGCGCGCATGGTGTCGAGGCCGGAGAAGGCCGAGACCAGCATGAACAGGGTCGAGCGCGGCAGGTGGAAGTTGGTCATCAGCGCGTCGACCGCGCGGATGCGCGTGCCGGGGGTGATGAAGATCTCGGTCGGGCCGGCGAAGGGGTGGAGGCGCCCGTCCGCGTCGGCCGCGCTCTCCAGCAGGCGCAGCGCGGTGGTGCCCACCGCCACGATCCGCCCGCCCGCCGCCCGCACCGCGTTCAGGCGCTCGGCGGTCTCGGCCGCCAGGAAGCCGATCTCGGCGTGCATGCGGTGGTCGGCGGTGTCCTCGGCCTTGACCGGCAGGAACGTGCCGGCGCCGACATGCAGGGTGACCGTGTGGCGGCCGATCCCGGCGGCGTCCAGCCGCGCCAGAAGGCCGTCGGAGACGTGCAGCCCGGCGGTGGGAGCGGCGACGGCGCCGGGGTTGCGGGCGTAGACCGTCTGGTAGTCGGTGGCGTCCCGCGCGTCGGTGGGGCGCTTGCCTGCGATGTAGGGCGGCAGCGGCAGCTCGCCGATGGCGGCGACGGCCTCGTCAAGGGCCGGCCCGGCGAGGTCGAAGCGCAAGGTGATCTCGCCGCCCTCGCCCTTGGCCGCGACGGTGGCGTCGAGGCCGGCGAGCTCGCAGGGCTCGCCGGCCCCGTGCCGGCCGAA
>NZ_VRVH01000048.1:0-23936 GCF_008040095.1 Methylobacterium sp. WL6
CCCCGGCGACAGCGTAGCACCGCGTGGCGCCGCGACGTGCGCGCATCTTCACGGGCGCCGCGGAGCGAACGGGCGGCGAAATCCGACCGCGCGGGCGCACGACGGCGCCGGGCCGTGCGAACCGGCATCGCTCTCGCCAGTTGTAGAGCGCGGCGTAGAGCGCGAGGCAGCCGACGAGCCCGTCCCGCTTCATCCCCCGCCTCCGCGCGTGCCCGCCCCGGCGACAGCGTAGCACCGCGTGGCGCCGCGACGTGCGCGCCTCTTCACGGGCGCCGCGGAACGAACGGGCGACGAAATCCGACCGCGCGGAAGCACGACGGCGCCGGGCCGGGCGAACCGGCACCGCTCTCGCCAGTTGTCGCAGCTTCAGGCCCCCGACGGGACCGCCAACCGGAGCTCGACATGGACATCGCCCCCGATACGGTCACCGAGATCATCCTGCGCCTGCGCGCGGTCGAGGTGAAGGAGGGCGCGACCGATCCGGATTCCGGCTCCAACGCCATCGACGACGGCGCCACCGACGTGCTCACCTCCGGCACCGACGACGCCACCGAATCGGAGCTGCGCGGCATGATCGCCGGCCTCAACGACGACGAGCGCGCCGACCTGCTGGCGCTGCTCTATGTCGGCCGCGGCGACATGGAGCCGGAGGAATGGGCCGACGCGGTCCGCTTCGCCCGCGAGCGCGAAGGCGCCGGCGACGGCGCGGTGAAGACGCTGCTCGGCACGCCGGATGCCGGCGACCTCCTGGAGGAGGGCATGGACGCCCTCGGCATCACGCCGGACCTGCCGCAGGGCTGACCGAGGCCGGCTCCCCCTCCCCCCTCTGCGGGGGAGGGAAGAGACGGTTACCTCTGCCAGAAGGCCCACACCGGAGAGGCGCCGGGCCCCCTCATTCCTCGCCGTCGTGAAGGGCGTAGAAGCCCTGGGCCGAGACCGCGCCGGCCGCGTCGCCGCCCGCGTCGAGCAGCATGCGCTCGCGGGCGCGCAGCTTCTCGGTCTCGCTCTTGAGCTGGCCGCAGGCGGCGAGGATGTCGCGGCCGCGCGGGGTCCGCACCGGCGAGGCGTAGCCGGCGTCGAACACGATCTCGGAGAAGCGCTCGATCCGCTCCCAGTCCGAGCATTCGTACCGGCTGCCGGGCCAGGGGTTGAACGGGATCAGGTTGATCTTGGCCGGGATGCCCTTGAGCAGCCGCACCAGCTCGCGCGCGTCGCCGTCGGTGTCGTTGACGCCCTTCAGCATCACGTACTCGAAGGTGATGCGGCGGGCGTTGTTCAGGCCGGGATAGTCGCGGCAGGCGCGCATCAGCTCGGCGATCGGGTATTTGCGGTTCAGCGGCACCAGTTCGTCGCGGAGCTCGTCGCGCACGGCGTGGAGCGAGATCGCCAGCATCGCGTGCGCCTCCTCGCCGAGCCGCCGGATCTGCGGCACGACGCCGGAGGTCGACACCGTGATGCGCCGGCGCGACAGCGCGAGCCCCTCCGGGTCCGACATCGTCGCCACCGCGTCGACGACGTTCTCCAGATTGTAGAGCGGCTCGCCCATGCCCATGAACACGATGTTGGTGACGAGCCGCCCGACCTCGCCGCTGCCCGAGGCGTCGCGCGACGGGATCAGGCCGGGCCAGTCGCCGAGCGCGTCGCGGGCGACGACGAGCTGGGCGGTGATCTCGGCCGCCGACAGGTTGCGCACCAGGCGCTGCGTGCCGGTGTGGCAGAACGAGCAGGTCAGCGTGCAGCCGACCTGTGACGAGACGCAGAGCGTGCCGCGGTCGGGCCCCGGAATGTAGACGCACTCGATCTCGGCGCCGCGGTTGTGGTCGTGCCGGCCGGTCGGGGCCATGCGCAGCAGCCACTTGCGGGTGCCGTCGCGCGAGACCTGCTGGCTGACCACCTCGGGCCGGTCGAGGGTGTAGGCGGCGGCGAGCTGCGCCCGCAGCGCCTTGCCGACGTTGGTCATCTGGTCGAAGTCCTGCGCGCCGCGGACGTTGAGCCAGTTCCAGAGCTGGCCCGAGCGCATCTTGCTCTCGCGCTCGCCGACGCCGACGGCGAGCAGGCGCTCCTTCAGCGCCGCCCGCGGCAGGCCGACGAGCGAGCTGCGCTGCCCGGGCACCGCCG
Organism: Methylobacterium sp. WL6; assembly: GCF_008040095.1. NCBI lineage: Bacteria > Pseudomonadati > Pseudomonadota > Alphaproteobacteria > Hyphomicrobiales > Methylobacteriaceae > Methylobacterium > Methylobacterium sp. WL6. Next base: position 2,119 of record NZ_VRVH01000048.1, read on the forward strand.
CGGGTGCCGGCTCGGGCCGGAACTCGGGCGCCTTCTCGATGCCGGAGAAATCGCTGCCCGCGCGCCGGGCGGTGTCGAACGACGCCGTCGCCATGTTCTTGCAAAGACCTTGGAAATGAGGCGTCGAGCTATACGCGATCCGCGACGCGAACGCGAATGCGCGCCCGTCATGCCCGCTCCATGCATGCCCGGATCCTGTGATCCGGGGAGTGGAGGAAAGGCCGCCCGCGACACCATGTGCGCCCGCGCACCCCGGCAGGGTCGCCCATGCGTCCAGTGCCTTGCGGGCGGCATCGTTCCCGCCACCTATGCGTCACACGGGGTGCGGCGTGCCGCCCCCACCCCATCCAAACACGGGAAGCCCATGCCTTCACTGCTCGATCCGATCCGCGTCGGTGCCATCGACGCGAAGAACCGCATCTGGATGGCGCCGCTGACGCGGGGACGCGCCACCCGCGAGCACGTGCCCACCCCCTTGATGATCGAATACTACGCCCAGCGCGCGAGCGCCGGCGTGATCCTCACCGAGGCGACCGGCATCAGCCAGGAGGGGCTCGGCTGGCCCTACGCCCCGGGGATCTGGAACGCGGCGCAGGTCGAGGCCTGGAAGCCGATCGTCAAGGCGGTGCACGACAAGGGCGGCCGCATCGTCTGCCAGATCTGGCACATGGGCCGCCTCGTCCACCCGGACTTCCTCGACGGCGCCGCGCCGATCTCGTCCTCGGCCACGACCGCGCCCGACGACGCGCACACCTACGCCGGCAAGAAGCCCTATGCCGAGGCGCGCGCCCTGCCGGTCGAGGAGATCCCGCGGCTGCTCGAGGATTACCGCAACGCCACCCGCAACGCGCTGGCCGCCGGCTTCGACGGCGTGCAGATCCACGCCGCCAACGGCTACCTGATCGACGAATTCCTGCGCGACGGCACCAACCACCGCACCGACGCCTACGGCGGCTCGATCGAGAACCGCGTGCGCCTGCTGCGCGAGGTCACGCAGGCCGTGGCCGAGGTCGCCGGTAAGGACCGCACCGGCGTACGCCTGTCGCCCAACGGCGCGATCCAGGGCGCCAACGATTCCGATCCCGAGCCGCTGTTCGTGGCCGCGGCGAAGGCGCTGTCGGAACTCGGCATCGCCTTCCTGGAGATGCGCGAGCCCGGCCCGAACGGCACCTTCGGCAAGGCCGACCATCCGCCGATCGCCCCGGCGATGAAGCGGGTGTTCGACGGCGCGCTGATCCTCAACGCCGACTACGACGGCCGCAGCGGCCAGGCGGCGCTCGATGCCGGCGAGGCCGACGCGATCGCCTACGGCCGGACGTTCATCGCCAACCCGGACCTGCCCGCGCGCATCGCCGCCGACGCCCCGCTCCAGAAGGACGTGGCCGCGACCTGGTACAGCCAGGGCCCGGAGGGCTACGTGGACTACCCGACGCTCGACGCCGCGAAGGCGGCCTGAGGCGACTCCCGCGGCCCGCTCCCGTCCCTCGTCGGGGTGCGGGCCGCGAACGCGCCCACGAACGGGCGCTCGCGGCCCGCTTCGAACGAAACCGGCGCTTCGTCCGTTCCCGAACCTAGGCGCGGCGGCGCAAGCCGCCTATCTCTGGCTCGGGAATTCGGGAGCTGCCGATTACGATCGCGAGCCAGACGCGTGCGACCGAACGAGAGCGCTGGAACGAGGCCGAGCGGCTCGCGGAGCTTCGCGCGCTGCGGATCCTCGATACCGAGCCGGACCCGGCCTATGACGACCTCGCGCGGATCGCCGCCCTGGTCTGCGCCGTTCCGGTCTCGCTGATCGGCTTCGTCGATGCGCATCGGCAGTGGTTCAAGGCGGAGATCGGCTACGGCGAGCGCGAGACCGGCATCGACCGCTCGGTCTGCGTCCACGCCCTCCAGGCCGACGATTCGCACGCCGGCGGGCTGTTCGTCATCACCGACCTGACCGTCGATCCCCGCACCCGCGACAACCCGGCGATCCGGGCCGAGAACGGGTTCCGCTTCTACGCCGCGGCGGTGATCCGCAGCCGGATCGGCGCCCCAATCGGCACGATGTGCGTCCTCGACCGCACCGCGCGGCCCGAGGGGCTCACCAGGGCCCAGGGCGACACCCTGGCCGCGCTCGCCCGCCAGATCTCGACCCTGGTCGAGCATCGCCGCACCCTCGCCGACGTCGATGCGCGGGAGCGCGAGCTGGCCGCGAGCGAGCGCCGCTTCCGGGTGATGACCTCGGCGATGCCGCAGATGGTCTGGACCACGCAGCCCGACGGCTTCCACGACTTCTACAACGACCGCTGGTACGAATTCACCGGCGTGCCCCACGGCTCCACCGACGGCGCCGGCTGGACCGACATGTTCCATCCCGACGACCAGGCGGAGGCCTGGAGCCGCTGGCGCCACAGCCTCGCGACCGGTGCGCCCTACGAGGTCGAGTACCGCCTGCGCCACCACAGCGGCGCCTATCGCTGGACTCTCGGGCGCGCGATGCCGATCCGCGGCGCCGACGGGCGGATCGAGCGCTGGTTCGGGACCTGCACCGACATCCACGACCTGAGGCAGGCGGTCGCCGACGCGCGCAAGCTCGCCGCCGTCGTCGAGACCTCGAAGGACTTCATCGGGCTGGCCACCGAGGACGGGCGGATCGCGCACCTGAACGAGGCCGCGCTGGCGCTGGTCGGGCTGCCCGACCTTGACGCCGCGCTGCGGACCACGATCGCCGACTACGTGACCCTCGAGAGCCGCGAAGCCCTCGAGGGCGTGGCAATGCCGGCGCTCGAGCGCGACGGCTGGTGGGAGGGCGAGCTCGCGTTCCGGCACTTCGCCACCGGCGAGGCCATCGCCGTGCTGTTCACGGTGTTCGCCGTGCGGGATGCGGCCGGCCGCCATGCCGGCTACGGCACGGTCACCCGCGACCTGCGCGAGCGCAAGCGCGCCGAGGAGGCGCGCGACCTGCTGATCAAGGAGCTGTCGCACCGGATCAAGAACATCTTCGCCGTGGTCGGCGGCATCGCCGCGCTCAGCGCCCGCAGCGATCCCGGCGCGCGCCCGTTCGCGAAGGCGTTCCGCGAGCGGCTCGGGGCGCTGGCCCAGGCCCACGAATACGTCCGCCCGCATTCCGCCGGCAGCGCGCCGCGGGTCGGCGGCCAGACCGTCCTCGGGCTGATGCGCCTGATCCTGTCGGCCTATGCCGAGGATGGGCGCTGCCGCATCGCCGTCGACGGCGACGATGCGGTCGTCGGCGAGCGCACGGCGACCGCGCTGGCGCTGATCATGCACGAGCAGGCGACGAACGCTGTGAAGTACGGCGCGCTCTCCAACGAGGCCGGCACCGTCACGCTGACCGGGCGGCGGACCGATTCGCGCTACCGCCTGACCTGGGCCGAGCGCGGCGGGCCACCCGTTCCCTCGACCCCCACGCGCAAGGGCTTCGGCACGGAACTCGCCGAGCGCAGCGTCACGGGCCAGCTCGACGGCATCCTGGAGCACGATTGGACGCCGAGCGGCCTCGTGCTGCGCCTCGACGTCCCGGCGGAGACCCTGCGGTTCTGATCCGTCCCGCCCCGGCTCGCGGATATCGCCTCGTCGTCCTCGATTTCGACGGGACGCTCGCCGACACCTTTCCCTGGTTCTGCAGCGTGCTCGACGCGGTGGCCGACCGCTACCGCTTCCGCCGGGTCGCGGCGCACGAGACCGACGAGCTCCGCAGGCTCTCGGCGCGGGCGATCATGGCGCGCCTCGGCGTGCCGCGCTGGAAGCTGCCGCTGATCGCCCGCCACATGCACGGGCTCGCCGCGCGCGACGCCGCGCTGCTGCATCCGTTTCCCGGAACTTCGGAGATGCTGGCGGGGCTCGGCGAAGCGGGCGTCGCGACGGCCGTGCTCAGCTCGAACACCGAGGCGAACGTCCGGCGCGTGCTCGGGCCGGACGCCGCCCGGATCGGCCGCTACGCCTGCGGCGCGTCGGTGTTCGGCAAGGCACGGCGTCTCGCAAGCCTGCTGCGCCATGCGCGGATCGAGCCGGGTGCGGTGCTCTGCGTCGGCGACGAGCTGCGCGATCTCGACGCGGCGCGCGCGGTGGGCTGCGCCTTCGGCGCCGTCGCGTGGGGCTACACCGACGCGGCGACCCTGTCGGCGGCCCGCCCCGACCTGATGTTCGCCGAACCCGCGCAGATCGTGGAGGCCGTCCTGTCGGCACGACGATGAGCCCTCGCGGGGCCGCCTCCCTCCCCCCGCAAACGGGGGAAGGACGGTTCGGGGTCGGGCCTTCGCCCGACGCCTCACATGCCGCGCTGGGCGCCCGGGACCACGCTGGCGCCGTTGCCGCTGCCGAAGGGCTCGTACTTGGTCAGGCCCTTGAACAGCTGGCTCAGGAAGGCGCGGTCGGCGCCGCTGGTCGGCGTGGTGCGCTCGATGAAGTCGAACACCTTGCCGTCCTGCAGGCCGTACAGGGCGACGCGCTCCACCTTGAAGGCGGGGGTGAAGTACACCGCCGTGACCTTCTGGTCCTCGACCTGCTCGCCAAGGAACAGGACCGTGCGCGAGGTGTTCTGGGAGATGTAGTACCAGGACTTGTTGCCAACGGTGGAGACCGTGGACGGGGTGCCCAGCGTCTGCAGCACCTGCTCCGGGCTCATGCCGGGCTTGACGGTGGCGAGCGCCGCCTGGTCGATCTGGTAGCCGTGGCGAAGCTCCTCGCCGATGCAGCCCGACAGGCCGAGGCCGAGCAGGCCGACGAGGCCGAGGCGCGCGAGAGACGGAACGAGACGGCGCGACATCGGCCACCCTATGTTGCTGATGGGACGGGACGCCGCTAGGCACGCCGGAGCGCGACACCAGGGGCGGTCTGATGAATGCTTGCACCTTGACCGTGGGTTGCCGTACCGCGGGGTTATGGCTTTGACAAGGCAAGCTCGGCCACAGGCCACAACGCTGCGCGACCGGGCATGGCCGTTCCGCCGGGCGCGGTCCGGGGGCCGGCCTCCGGGCCGAGGGCGGACCCCATGATCACCCGGTTCTTCCGGCGCAACGACGCGCGGCGGCGGTCCATCGAGACCCTGCACATGCGCCTCAACGCGGCCTCGCGGCAGCCGGGCCTCTACACCGCGCTCGGCGTGCCCGACGGCGTGGAGGGCCGCTTCGAATCGCTCATCCTCCACGTCATCCTGGCTTTGCGCCGCCTGAACCGCCTGCCGGCGCCGGCGGCGGACGTGGCGCAGGACCTCGTGAACTCGGTCTTCCTCCAGCTCGACGCGTCCCTGCGCGAGCTCGGCGTCGGCGATTTCGGCGTGCCCAAGCGCATGAAGAAGCTCGGCGCGGCGTTCTACGGCCGCGCCGCCAACTACGACGCGGCGCTCGACGCGGGCGATGCCGCCGCGCTCCGCATTGCGCTCGCCCGCAACGTGCTCGGCAGCGAGGATCCCGAAGCCGCCGCCGGCCTCGCCGACTACGTCCTCGCCGCCGACCGCGCGCTGGCCGAGGCCGACCTCGACGGCCTGCTCGGCGCCGGCCCGTCCTTCCCGCATGCGGGCGATGCCCCGACACTCGACCTGGAAGCCCGATGAGCGTGAGCGAGACCCCCCTGTCCCGATGGGTGAGCGTGGCGCGGCTGCCGCAGGGCCGCGGCGCCGTCACCGTCGAGGCGACGCCGGCCGAGTGCACGGCGCTCGCCGCCGACTTCAAGATTCCGGCGATCCGCGACCTCGCCGGGCAGTTCTCGGTGTCCGGCCCGACGAGCCGCCTCGTCGTCACCGGCACCGTCGAGGGCACCGTGACGCTGGTCTGCACCGTCAGCCTCGAGCCGTTCGAGACCAGGGTCTCCGAGCCGGTGGAGGTGGTCTTCACCGACACCGACCGCCTCGCCGGCACCGACGCGGAGGATGCCGACATCCCCGACCCGATCGTCGGCGGGCGGATCGACTTCGGCCTTCTGACCGCCGAGTTCCTGGCGCTCGGGATCGACCCCTATCCGCGCAAGCCCGGGGTGGTGTTCGAGGCGGTCCAGCTCGGCGAGGACGTGAAACCCTTCGACGTCCTGCGGACGCTCCGCTCCGAGGAGCCGTAGCGGGCTCCCGGGTCCGCGGGCCGCCAAATCGGGCCGCACCCTGCCCCTGCGCGAGAATTCGTTTGCCCGCCGGGGCTGGATCGCTATTTTCCGCCGCGCCGATCCCGGCCGTCGCCCCCGCGACGGCGTTCCGTCAAAGGCCGCGACAACCCCTTCATGTCCCAACGCGTGTGCATCTCGCTCGACGCCATGGGCGGCGACCATGGCCCCTCGACCGTCGTGCCCGGTGCCGCGCTCGCGCGCGAGCGCCATCCCGAGACGACCTTCCTGATCTTCGGCGACGAGGCGGTGGTCGCCCCCCTCGTGGCGGCCGAGCCGCGCCTCAAGGGCGGCGTCGAGATCCGCCACACCACCTACGCCGTCGCCATGGACGACAAGCCGAGCCAGGCGGTGCGCCAGGGCCGCGGCAAGTCGTCGATGTGGAAGGCGATCCAGGCGGTGAAGGACGGCGAGGCCGATGCCGCGGTCTCCGCCGGCAACACCGGCGCGCTGATGGCAATGTCGAAGATCTGCCTGAAGACCATGGCCGGCATCGAGCGCCCGGCCATCGCCTGCCTGTGGCCGACGGTGCGCGGCGAGAGCGTGGTGCTCGACGTCGGCGCCACCATCGGCACCGATGCCGAGCACCTGATCGAGATGGCGGTGATGGGCTCCGCCATGGCCCGCATCGTGTTCGACCTCGAGCGCCCGACGGTGGGGCTGCTCAACGTCGGCACCGAGGAGATGAAGGGCAACGAGGCGGTGAAGGAGGCGGCGCGCCTGCTGCGCGAGATCGATTTGCCGAATTTCGCCTATCACGGCTTCGTCGAGGGCAACGACCTCGGCCGCGGCACCGTCGACGTGGTCGTCACCGAAGGTTTCACGGGAAACATCGCGCTGAAGACCGCGGAAGGCACCGCCAAGCAGATCGGCACGTACCTGCGCTCCGCGATGACGCGGACGCTGTCCGCCAAGATCGGTGCGCTGTTCGCCCGCCAGGCGTTCCGCGCGCTGCGCGAGAAGATGAACCCGAGCCGGGCCAACGGCGGCGTGTTCCTCGGGCTCGAAGGCATCGTCATCAAGAGCCACGGCTCGGAGAACGCGCAAGGCTTCGCGGCCGCCGTCGACCTCGCCCACGACATGGCCCGCCACGACCTGATGCGCACGATCCGCGAGATGCTCGACCAGACGCCGACGCTCGCGCCGGCCTGACTTCGCCCCGGCCCGGATGGGTGCCCGGCCGGGCCTTCGCCGGCGTGGGCCGCCTGCACCGGCACGAGACGCCTGCACCGGCCCGGGATCGGGGTCGGTGAACGAATGCGATGGAGATCGGAGCGATGCAGGTCTAACAACCGATGGTTGTTGCGCCGGCGTCGCGACGGGAAGGAATCCGATGACAACCCTGCGTTCCGTCGTCGTCGGCACCGGCTCGGGGCTTCCTGCGCGGGTGGTGACCAACGCCGAGCTCGCCGAGCGGGTCGATACCTCGGACGAATGGATCGTCCAGCGCACCGGCATCCGGCAGCGCTACCTCGCGGACGCCACCGAGACCACGTCGGTGCTCGGCATCCGCGCGGCCCGCGCTGCGCTCGACGATGCCGGCCTCACCGGCGACGACATCGACCTCGTGATCTGCGCCACCTCGACGCCCGACCACACCTTTCCCTCGACCGCGACGCAGATCCAGGCGGCGCTCGGCATCACGGCGGGTGCCGCCTTCGACCTGCAGGCGGTCTGCGCCGGCTTCGTCTTCGCCGTCTCCACCGCCGACAAGTTCCTGTCGACCGGCGCGGCCCGGCGCGCGCTCGTCGTCGGCGCCGAGACCTTCTCGCGCATCGTCGACTGGGAGGACCGCACCACCTGCGTGCTGTTCGGCGACGGGGCCGGCGCGATCGTGCTGGAGGCGCAGGAGGCCGCGGGGGCGAGCGGCGACCGGGGCGTGATCAGCGCGAGCCTGCGCTCGGACGGGCGCCACCGCGAGAAGCTCTACGTCGACGGCGGCCCGGGCTCGACCGGCACCACCGGCCATCTCCGGATGGAGGGGAAGGACGTGTTCCGCTTCGCCGTCGGCTCGGTGATGGACGTGATCGTCGACGCGCTCGAGAAGGGCGGCGCGACGGCGGCCGACCTCGACTGGTTCGTGCCGCACCAGGCCAACCGCCGCATCATCGAGGCGTCCGCCGACAAGCTCGGCATCCCGCGCGACAAGGTGGTGCTGACGGTCGACCGCCACGGCAACACCTCGGCCGCATCGATCCCGCTGGCTCTGGACGTGGCCCGCCGGGACGGCCGCATCCGCCGCGGCGACCTCGTGATGATCGAGGCGATCGGCGGCGGCTTCAGCTGGGGCGCAGCGCTGATCCGCTGGTAGCCGAAAACAATTTCCGGAGCCGCCCCGGTTGACCCGGGCCCGACCGGGGATTAGCGTGGCAGATCATAGGGATACGTCGGAAACGACCGCTCCAGGCAAGAAGAACCGCGAGGGGTCGAGGCATGACAGGCAAGACGGTGACGCGCGCCGATTTGAGCGAGGCCGTCTACCAGCAGGTCGGCCTCTCCCGCACCGAATCCGCCGCCCTCGTCGAGACGGTCCTGTCCGAGATCTGCGCCTGCCTCTCCGAGGGCGAGACCGTGAAGCTGTCCTCGTTCGGCTCCTTCGTCGTGCGGTCGAAGGGCAAGCGCGTCGGCCGCAACCCGAAGACCGGCGTCGAGGTGGCGATCGAGCCGCGCCAGGTGATGGTGTTCAAGCCCTCGAACGTGCTCAAGGCCCGGATCAACGGCCTAAACGGCGCCGCCCACGCCGACGACTGACCGCTCGCCCATCGCCGCCCTCGTAGCCGGATCGATCCATGGCGCTCGCTGCCCTCACCGAGGCGTCCGGACCCGTCGACAAGGATCCGGGCGCGTTCCGCACGATCACCGAGGTGGCCGAAGCCCTCGACGTGCCGCAGCACGTCCTGCGGTTCTGGGAAACCCGGTTCGGCCAGATCCGGCCGGTGAAGCGGGCCGGCGGGCGGCGCTACTACCGTCCCGGCGACGTCGCGCTCGTCGCGGGCATCCGCCACCTGCTCCACGTCCAGCGCTACACGATCGAGGGGGCGCAGCGCGTCCTCAAGGAGAACGGCGTCCGCTTCGTCCAGGCGGTTGGCCGCGGCGAGGCGGTGGCGGCCGCGCCGGTGATGCAGGAGACGAGCGGCCCGGCCATGTCGTCCCCCGACGGCGCCGAACCCGAGACCCCGGATCGCGACGGGTCGAATCGCGAAACCTCGGATCATGAGGCCCTGGACCGCGGGGCGCTGGCCGGCGCGCTGCAGGACCTCTACGCCTGCCGCGAGGCGCTGGCGGCCTTCCGCGCCCCGCCCGAGGCCTGAGCGGCGCCCGGGCTGCGTCGCGACGACGCCGCGCGATGCGTCACGGCGCGGCGAACTTTGCGGGCCGATCCGCGTTGATCGCCGCATGAGCGCACCCCGCCGTTCGATGACGCCGACGCAGGAACTCATCAGCCGCGTGATGCGGATCGTGCGCGCGTGCCCCGACGCGGCCTCCGAGGTCCTGGAGCTGATGTTCCTCGTCAGCCAGATCGAGGCCGCGACCCACGTCGATCGGGATTATCGCGACGCGCGGCGCGTCGTCAGCCGCCTGCGCAACCCGCTCTGGGAGATGGGGCCGACCGATCGCGGCGCGCTGCTGGCCGCGGCCGAGACGATCCGCCGGGTCTGCGGCCTCGACGAGACCGACATCCCCGTCACCCCGACTTCGGATGCGGGCGAGCGCGCACGGGTCGAGCGCAGCCTCGCGGCGGCCCTGGAAGGCGAGCTCGACGCCGCGCAGATCGCCCGTGTCACCGGCGTGGTCGCCGCCGCGCTTCAGCAATAATCGCCGTCCCGGCTGCCGGCACGGGCCAGCGGCCTCGACGGGCGTCGTGGGCATCCCCACATCGGCTCGGCCGGCACGTGGCCCCATGGCTCCGGATGCCGCGCCAAGAGATGTTCGGAGACACGCCCGTGAGCGCCACCCTGTCCGCCCTTCGCCCCGTCCGCGCGCTCGCCGCCGGCGCTCTCCTGCTGGCCGCGCCCGCCTTCGCGCAGACGACGATCACCAAGAGCGAGACCGTCGCCTCCGGCAAGACGGTTCGGATCGCCATCGTCCCGAACCTGAAGAAGGATTGCTCGCCCGGCCCGATGCCGGAGTTCAAGGTCTCGGGCGCGCCGAAGAACGGCGCGCTGATCACCAAGGTCGGCAAGCAGAAGACGCCCGCTTCCTATCGCTGCCCGAACAAGGACACCGCGGTCCAGGGTCTCTTCTACCAGCCGAAGGCCGGCTACACCGGCGCCGACGAGGTGACGTTCGAAATCAAGAACGCGGACGGTCAAGTGCAGACGCAGAATATCAAAATCACCGTCGAGGCTGCGTCGGCCAAGAAGGACACCGATGCCAAGAAAGACAGCAGCGATCTCTGATCGGAGGCAGCCGAAAGCTGGGAGTGCACGTTTTTTCGGCCGGATCGTTCTTTCGATCCGGCCGGACGACCACGGGGAAGCTTGACGGATGCCGCATTTCAGCCCGACGGGTGTTGCATCCAGCACACGCAGCGTCACCGTGTTCGCCGCACTGCGACAAATGCGGGCCTGTCGGTTGCGTTCGCGGCAGGACAGGATGAAGCTGTTGACGGTCTGAGAGGGTTATCGAATGCCGATGCATGCGACCAACGACCTTTTCCAGAGCTTCGCCCGCGGGTACGAAGCGCGCCGCGACACGGAGATGACGCTCTCCGAATTCCTCGAGGCGTGCCGCGACGAGCCGCTGATGTACGCGAGCGCCGCCGAGCGCATCCTCGACGCGATCGGCAAGCCGGAATTCGTCGACACCTCGAAGGACGCCCGCCTCGGCCGCGTCTTCATGAACCGGACGATCCGGACCTACCCGGCCTTCCACGAGTTCTTCGGCATGGAGGAGACGATCGAGCGGATCGTCTCGTTCTTCCGCCATGCGGCGCAGGGCCTGGAGGAGCGCAAGCAGATCCTCTACCTGCTCGGGCCCGTCGGCGGCGGCAAGTCGTCCCTGGCCGAGCGCCTCAAGGCCCTGATGGAGGTCCATCCGGTCTACGTGCTCAAGGCCGGCAACGAGGTCTCGCCGGTCTTCGAGAGCCCGCTCGGGTTGTTCGACCCCGAGACCATGGGCGCCGAGATCCAGAGCCGCTACGGCATCCCGCGCCGGCGCCTGACCGGCCTGATGAGCCCGTGGGCGCTGAAGCGCCTCGACGAGTTCGAGGGCGACATCTCGCAGTTCAAGGTGATCAAGGTCCGGCCCTCGCGCCTGCGCCAGATCGCCATCGCCAAGACCGAGCCCGGCGACGAGAACAACCAGGACATCTCCTCGCTGGTCGGCAAGGTCGACATCCGCCGGCTGGAGACGCTGTCGCAGGCGGATCCGGACGCGTACTCCTACTCGGGCGGCCTGAACCGCGCCAACCAGGGCGTCCTCGAGTTCGTCGAGATGTTCAAGGCGCCGATCAAGATGCTGCATCCGCTGCTCACGGCGACGCAGGAGGGCAACTACGTCGGCACCGAGAACATCGGCGCGATCCCCTTCACCGGCATCATCCTGGCGCACTCGAACGAGTCCGAGTGGCAGACCTTCAAGACCAACAAGAACAACGAAGCCTTCATCGACCGCATCTACGTGATCAAGGTGCCCTACTGCCTGCGCGTGCAGGAGGAGCAGCACATCTACGAGAAGCTGATCTCGGGCTCCGAGCTCTCGGATGCGGCCTGCGCGCCGGGCACCCTGGAGATGCTGTCGCGGTTCTCGGTGCTGTCGCGCCTGCGCGAGCACGCCAACTCCAACGCGTTCTCGAAGATGCGCGTCTACGACGGCGAGTCCCTGCGCGAGGTCGACCCCCGCGCCCGCTCGATGCAGGAGTACAAGGATTCGGCCGGCGTCGACGAGGGCATGGACGGGATCTCGACCCGCTTCGCCTTCAAGGTGCTGGCCGCGACCTTCAACCACGACACCACGGAGGTCTCGGCCGACCCGGTGCACCTGATGTACGTGCTCGAGCAGTCGCTGCGCCGCGAGCAGCTCCCGCCCGAGACCGAGAAGCGCTACCTCGAGTTCATCAAGGGCGAGCTGGCGCCGCGCTACGCCGAGTTCATCGGCCACGAGATCCAGAAGGCCTACCTCGAATCCTACCACGATTACGGCCAGAACCTGTTCGACCGCTACATCGACTACGCCGACGCCTGGATCGAGGACCAGGACTTCAAGGATTCCGAGACCGGGCAATTGCTCAACCGCGAGCTTCTCAACCAGGAGCTGACGAAGATCGAGAAGCCGGCCGGGATCGCCAACCCGAAGGACTTCCGCAACGAGGTGGTGAAGTTCGCCCTGCGCTCGCGGGCCCAGCACGGCGGCCGCAACCCCTCGTGGACGTCCTACGAGAAGCTGCGCGAGGTCATCGAGCGGCGGATGTTCAGCCAGGTCGAGGAATTGCTGCCGGTGATCTCCTTCGGCTCGAAGAAGGACGGCGAGACCGAGAAGAAGCACGGCGAGTTCGTCGACCGGATGGTCTCGCGCGGCTACACCGAGCGGCAGGTGCGCCGCCTGGTCGAGTGGTACATGCGGGTGAAGCAGGCGGGATGATTCGGTCCCCTCGGGGACCTGATCGAGATCCGCCATGATTTCGGACGACCGGCCGGCGCGTTATCCCGGTCGGATCTTGCGGGCGGGGATTTGATCACCGAATGCACATCGTCGACCGTCGATTGAATCCAGGAGGCAAGAGCCTCGCCAACCGGCAGCGCTTCCTTAGGCGGGTCAAGGACGTGGCCCAGCGGGCCGTGCGCGAGTCGGCCCGCGAGAAGGACATCAAGGACCTCGGCAAGGACGGCCGCGTCACGGTGCCGGCCGACGGGGTGCGCGAGCCGCGCTTCTCCCGCCAGCCGGGCACCGGCCTCCAGGACCACATCCTGCCCGGCAACAAGACCTACGTGGAAGGCGACCGCATCGAGCGGCCGCAGGGCGGCGGGGGCGGCCGCGGCTCCGGCGAGGGCGGGGACGGCGGCGAGAACAACGAGGACGCGTTCCGCTTCGTCCTGACCCGGGAAGAGTTCCTCGAGCTGTTCCTCGAGGACCTGGAGCTGCCCGACCTCGCCAAGCGCCGCCTGGCGGTGGTGGAGACGGAGGGGCTGCGCCGGGCCGGCTACACCGTGACCGGCTCGCCGGCCAACCTCGCCCTCACCCGGACGCTGCGCAACTCGATGTCGCGGCGCATCGCCCTGAAGCGGCCGAAGCCCGAGGAGGTGGCGGCGCTCGAAGCGCGCATCGCCGGCCTGGCCGAGGGCGACCCGGCGCTGCCGGACCTCGCCGAGGCGCTGGCGAGCTTGCGCGAGCGCACGCGGCGCATCCCCTACGTTGACCCGATCGACCTGCGCTACCGCCGCTTCGAGCCGTATCCGCGCCCGATCGCGCAGGCGGTGATGTTCTGCCTGATGGACGTGTCCGGCTCGATGACCGAGCACATGAAGGACCTCGCCAAGCGGTTCTACATCCTGCTGCACATCTTCCTCACGCGCCGCTACCGGCACGTGGAGATCGTGTTCATCCGCCACACCGACCGGGCGACCGAGGTCGACGAGGAGACCTTCTTCGGCTCCCGCGAGACCGGCGGCACGCTGGTCTCCTCGGCGCTGGTGGAGATGAAGCGCATCATCGCCGAGCGCTACGACCCCAACGACTGGAACATCTACGCGGCGCAGGCGTCGGACGGCGACAACGTCTCCTCCGACGGCCCGACCTCGACCGAGCTGTTGCGCGCCCACATCCTGCCGGCCTGCCAGCACTTCGCCTATCTCGAGGTCGGCGACGAGAACGGCCCGCGCGCCGGCTTCGTCGAGCACCGCACCACCCTGTGGCGGACCTACGAGGCCATCGCCAAGGCCGGCGGCCCGATCGCCATGCGCAAGGTCAACCACCGCCGCGAGATCTACGCCGTCTTCCGCGACCTGTTCGGGCGCAAGGACGCGCGGGCGGAGGCGGAGTCTTGAGCTTCGCAGGTCGTCATGTCGGGGCGCGGGTCCTCTCTCCCGGTTGGGAGAGGGACAGGGTGAGGGGGGCGACCTCTCCGGACGGACCTGCCCCCTCACCCCAACCCTCTCCCGCACGGGAGAGGGGGTACGTCGCGCTTCGGCCGGCCGATCGGGAGGCGATATGACTGCTCTCAAGACACGCGCGACGTCCGGCGCCCCAAAACCGCTGTTCACCGGCAACGACTGGGACTTCGACACCATCCGGCGCATCCACGACGCCTGCGAGGTCGAGGCGCGGGCGCTCGGGCTGTCGTGGTATCCGAACCAGATCGAGATCATCACCGCCGAGCAGATGCTCGACGCCTACGCGTCGATCGGCATGCCGCTGTTCTACAAGCACTGGTCGTTCGGCAAGCACTTCGCCCAGCACGAATCCGGCTATCGCCGCGGCATGATGGGGCTCGCCTACGAGATCGTCATCAACTCCGACCCATGCATCTCCTACATCATGGAGGAGAACACGGCGACGATGCAGACGCTGGTGATCGCCCACGCCGCGTTCGGCCACAACCACTTCTTCAAGAACAACTACCTGTTCCGGCAGTGGACCGACGCCGAGGGCATCCTCGACTATCTCGACTTCGCCAAGACCTACATCTCCCGCTGCGAGGAGCGCTACGGCCATCAGGCCGTCGAGCAGGTGCTCGACGCCGCCCACGCGCTGATGAGCCAGGGCGTGCACCGCTACCCGCGCAAGAAGCGGCCGGACCTCGCCTCCGAGCAGCGGCGCGAGCGCGAGCGGGTCGAGCACGGCGAGCAGATCTACAACGACCTGTGGCGCACCCTGCCGGCGAAGGCGGGGGCGACGCGCGCCGACCAGGCGATCGAGCGGCGCAAGGCGCTGCTCGAGCTGCCGCAGGAGAACATCCTCTACTTCCTGGAGAAGGTCGCCCCGCGCCTGCAGCGCTGGCAGCGCGAGATCCTGCGCATCGTCCGGCTGGTGGCGCAGTACTTCTACCCGCAGCGCCAGACCAAGGTGATGAACGAGGGCTGCGCCACCTACTGCCACTACCGGATCATGAACGCGCTCTCCGAGAAGGGCTTGATCGGCGAGGCGGCCTATCTCGAGTTCCTGCAGTCGCACACCAACGTCATCCGCCAGCCGAACTACGACGACCGCAGCTACAGCGGCCACAACCCCTACGCGATCGGCTTCGCGATGATGCAGGACATCGCCCGCATCGTCGAGCAGCCGACGGCGGAGGACCGGCAGTGGTTCCCCGACATCGCCGGCACCGGCGACGGCATGGCGGTGCTGCGCGATTGCTGGGAGAACTACCGCGACGAGAGCTTCATCGCCCAGTTCCTGTCGCCGAAGCTGATGCGCGACATGCGGCTGTTCCACGTCGCCGACGATCCGGAGCAGCCCGAGCTGCACGTCGCCGCGATCCACGACGAGCGCGGCTACCGCAAGATGCGCCGCTCGTTCGGCCGCCAGTACGACGTGGCCTGGCTCGATCCCGACATCGAGGTGGTGGACGTTGACCTCGAAGGCGACCGCCGCCTGATCCTGCACCACAAGGCGTTGAACAAGATCACCCTGCAGAAGGACGACGCCCGGCGCGTGCTGCAGCACCTCGCCGACCTCTGGGGCTACGACGTGGTGCTCAAGGAGATCGAGCCCGCCACCGGCACCGTGCTCGGCGAGCACCACGCGAGCGCGCGGCCGATCTTCTTCTGAGGCGTTTCGCGACGGTGCCGCATCGTGCAGGCCTCCCCGCCCGCGGCGGCGAGGGGGGCCCCGCGGCTCGTCCGAGGCCCGTGCGGAAATGGCCGGCGAAGGCCGCTCGGCCGGGGCTCACGCCGTCGGCGCGGTCCCCGGGCAGGGCATCGGTGCGCAGGACAGGCTCGCGGCCGGCGGCTTGGACGGCGGGGCGCGCAGGACGATGATGGCGCTGCCGAGCACGGCCAGCGCCACGGCGGCGACGAAGGTAAGGAAAAGCCAGCGGGGCATCGCCTCCCCTACCACGGGCGGGCGATGGCCGGTACCGCGGCACGTTCGACGCCCCGGCCGGGTCCCGTGTCAGGCGGGGTCGATCTCGAACTCCATGCCGCGGCCGGGGCCCTGGTCGGCATAGCCGACGAGGGTGTAGCCGCGCTCGGCGAGGGCGGCGTCGAGGTGGTCGCGATGCTTGCGGTAGAGCTGGCCGATCGCCAGCGGCGTCAGCCGCGGGTTGCCCTGGCGCAGCCGGTCGACGCCGATCTGCAGCGGCGCGCCGTCCCGGTCGGCGATGCGCACGATCGCGGATGCGAGCTCGGCCGCCTTCGTCTCGGAGGCGGATTTCGCCTTGAACGCCATGCCCTCGTCCTCACCCCGGCTCAGTCCGTCAGCTGGCGCGCCTCTTCCGGCAGCATGATCGGGATGCCGTCGCGGATCGGGTAGGCGAGCTTGGCCGAGCGGCTGATCAGCTCCTGGCGGCCGGCATCGTAATCGAGGGTGCCCTTGGTCAGCGGGCAGACCAGCAGCTCGAGGAGCTTCGGGTCGACGCGGGTCGCCTCGACGGCGGCGCTCTGCGTGGTCATGTCCTGCGTCATGCTCTGGTTCTCCATGGGAAGCCGTGCCGGTCGGTCGCGAAGGCGCGGGCGCTCGTCGCCGCCGGGCCGTCCTTCGAGTCGTCACTGCATCGTCGGCTCGGGCCCGGTGCTGCGCACCATCTCCATCTCGGTGACCGCGACCAGGATCTCGGCGCGGGTCTTCAGGTCGGCGGCCTCGAGCATCGCCTGCTTCTCGCGGACGCCGAACGGGCTCATCATGCACAGCGCGTTGACCAGGGCCTCGTTCGGCGCCTCCTCGATCCCGGCCCAGTCGACCTTGAGGTCGTTGGAATCGACGAAGTCGCGCAGCGCTCGCAGCACGCCCTCGCGGTCCACCGCGTCCTCGCCGGCGCGCGCGGTGAAATCGATGGCGAAGTCGTCGTAGCTGACCTGGCAGCGGCGATAGGCGCCGGTGGTGGCCAGCTCGCTCATCACCCGGAAGCGGCCGATGCCGGTCAGCGAGAGCAGGTAGCGCCCGTCGCCGGTCTCGGCGAACTGGGTGATCCGCCCGGCGCAGCCGACGCGGTACAGCTTCGGGTTCAACGGCGAGGCGCCGCCCTCGGCGTCGGGCTGGATCATGCCGATGACCCGGTCGGTCCGCAGGGCGTCGTCCACCATCGCGAGGTAGCGCGGCTCGAAGATGTTGAGCGGCATCTGCCCGCGCGGCAGCAGCAGGGCGCCGGGCAGGGGGAAGACCGGGATGACGGGCGGGCAATCGCCCGGCCCCTTGTAGCCCGCATGCGTGCTCATGATGCCTCCAGCAAGACAGAACCTTCGGCTTCCCTCTGCACCCGCAGATCCGCCCTCACGCGAACAGCAGCGTCGAGAGCTTGCGCCGTCCGCGAATCGCGGCCGGATCCATCGGGCCCCAGGCCTCGAAGAACTGGAGCAGCTGCTTGCGCGCGCCGTCCTCGTTCCAGGTCCGGTCGCGGCGGATGATCTCGATCAGGTGATCGACCGCCTTCTCGCGCTCGTTTCCGGCATTGAGGCCGAGGGCGAGTTCGAACCGGGCCTGGTGCGCGTCCGGGTTCGCGCCGACCTCCGCCTCCAGGCCGGCGAGGTCGCCGAGCGCCGCGGCCTGCTCGGCCAGGACGATCGCGGCGCGGATGCCGGCGAGCCCCGGGTCGGCGGCCTTGGCCTCCGGCACCATCGCCAGCACCTGCTTGGCGTTCTCCAGCTCGCCGGCGTCGAGCTGGATCTTGGCGAGGCCGGCCAGGGCCGCGACGTTGTCGGGCTGCTGCCCGAGCACCGCGGCGTAGAGCTCGGAGGCGCCGGCGAGGTCGCCCTCCGCCAGCGCCTGCGCGGCTTCCGCCATCACCTGATCGATCTCGCTCGGGCCGGCGAGACGGTCGAAGAAGGTCTTGATCTGCGCTTCCGGCAGGGCGCCCTCGAACATGTCGACCGGGCGGCCCTGGTCGATGGCGACCACGGCGGGCACGCCCTGCAGGCCGAGCTGCTGGCCGATCTGGCCCCAGACCGCCGGATGCTCGTCGACGTTCATCTTGACCAGCACGACCTTGCCCGCGGCGGCGCGGACGAGCTTCTCCAGCACGGCGAGCAGCGTCTTGCTCGACGGTGCGCGCGGCGACCAGAACGCGACCAGCACGGGACGGTTCGCCGATTCGGCGATGACGTCCTGCCGGAAACCGGCCGTGGTGGTCTCCCGGATCAGGTCGGACGCACCCGGGTGCGCGTCCGTCGCGAGCGTGTCGTTCAGCATGCGGTGTCGGGCCTTGGAACCAAATGTCGCCAGACCGGGTACATGGGACTCGGGCACGCGGCTGACCAGTGCGGTGCGCGCGCTCTCGCGCGGCGGAATCGGGCAAATCCGCAGGTTTCGTCGGGTTTTCGCCGGTCCCCGAGGGCCGTCCCGCGCGCGGTGCCGGGCCGAGACCGGATTGCTGCATCCCAGGGTGGAGCGCGTCGTGCGGTGCGCCCCAACCCCCGAAACGCCGGGCCTACTGGGCGGGGGCGCCGGCGGCGGCCTTGGCCTGCGTCACGAAGGTCCCGGCGAAGGTGCGGCCGTCCGGCGCCGAGGCCTCGCAGGCGATGGTGGTCTTGCCCGGTGCCGGCGTCGAGAAGGTGCAGGCGCCGACCGCCGGGGTCGGGTTGCGCACGATGCCCTTGTCGCTCGACGTGCCGGTGGTGACGAGGTTGATCGGCTGCAGCGGGTCGGTTTCCTCGGTGCGCTCCTGCTGCGCGCCGGTACCGCTGAAGCTGAGCGTGCGCCCGTCCGTGGTGGTGAAGTCGAAGGTCGTGCGCCGACGCTCGGCGCTGTTCCCGAGGGTCGGCCTGCAGGCCGAGGTGGCGTCCTTCCCTTCGATCGTCAGTTTCTCGCAGGTGCCGTCGAGCTGCACCGCGGCCTGGGACCGGGCGGGGCCCGACAGCGCCAAGGGCGCGGCGAGCAGGGCGAGGGCGAGGCGGCGAGAGGTCTGTGCGAGCGTCATGCCGTCCGATCTAACGCGCCGCGCGCATCCGTCGAGCCCGGCGCGCGTTCGCCTCACCCGCCGAAGCGCAGGGCCCGGTCGTTGGGCGCGGCGAAGTCCAGCGCCGGCCCCACCGGGACGATGCCCGTCGGGTTGATGGTCGGATGGCTCTCGTAATAGTGCCGCTTGATGTGGACGAGGTCCACCGTCCCGGCGACGCCCGGCAGGGCGTAGAGGTCGCGCAGGTAGTTCGACAGGTTCGGGTAGTCGGCGATGCGCTGCCGGTTGCACTTGAAGTGCCCGACATAGACCGCGTCGAACCGCACCAGCGTCGTGAACAGCCGGATGTCGGCTTCGGTGAGCCGCGCGCCGCACAGGTAGCGCGACCGGTCGAGGCGGGCGTCCAGCGCGTCGAGCTCGGCGAACAGCGCGGCGAAGGCCTCCGCGTAGACGGATTGCGCGGTGGCGAAGCCGGCCTTGTAGACGCCGTTGTTGACCCGGTCGTAGACCCGGGCGTTCACCGCATCGATTTCCCCGCGCAGGTCGTCCGGGCAGAGGTCCGGCCCGCCGCCGTGGAAGGCCCCGTCGAGCATGCGGATGATCTCGGCCGATTCGTTCGAGACGATCGTCTTCCGCTCGCGGTCCCACAGCACTGGCACGGTGACGCGGCCGGTATAGCGCGGGTCGGCGGCGCGGTAGACCTCGTAGAGCCGCGTCGCATGGTGGATTGGATCGGGGGTGGCGCCGGGGCTGTCGCCGAACACCCAGCCCTCGGCGCCCATGTGCGGGTCGACGACGGAGACGGAGATCGCGTCCTCGAGGCCCTTCAGCGCCCGCACGATCAGGGTGCGGTGCGCCCACGGGCAGGCGAGCGAGACGTAGAGGTGGTAGCGCCCGGGCTCGGCCTTGAACCCGCCCTCGCCCGAGGGGCCGGGCGACCCGTCGGCGGTGACCCAGCTGCGGAAGGCGGAGGCCTTGCGCTCGAAGCGGCCGCCGGTCGACGCCGTGTCGTACCACTGATCCTGCCAGACGCCGTCGACGAGCAATCCCATGGGTGCGATCCGTTGTTTCGCGCGTCGCGCCGTCCGTCGGGAGGGCGACGCGGCGAGGGGGAAAGGTTGTGGCAGGCTTGGTGCCTCTCACACCCCCCCCGTCGTGGCGTCGCCGACATAGTGAACGGCCGCGGAGGTCGGGGGTTTGGTGAGGTGCACTTAGCCCGTTTCCTGCTTGGATGTCTTCCTCGGTCGTCGCCCCGCGCAGGTCTCGGCATCTCGCATTCGATGCCGGACCGTGAGACGGGTGGCACGATCCCGCCGAAACGTCCGGAGAGAAGGCCCGATGTCGCTTGCCCTCGCGATCCCCGCCGCCGAGGCGGCCATGTTCACCGCCGGATGCGCCGCGATCCACGCGCTGCGGCGGCAGGCCGACGGGGTGACGCTGGGCCTGGCCGGCCTCCTCGCGATCGTCGTCCTGCTCCTCGGCATCGCGTGGACGCCGGACCTGTACCTCGCGGCCCAGACCGACGACGTCCTCGTCGAAACCACCCTGAGCCAGCCGATCCCCTGACGCGATCTTGCAACGGGAGAGCATTCCACGTGATCCGGGGGTCGCGGAGAATGCTCTAGCCGGCCGCGCCGGCCCGGCGCCCGGCGGCCACGTCGAAGTCGTCGGCGGGCAGGCGGGCGAGGAAGCGCTCGGCGAGCTCGAACAGCAGGATGTCGGGGCGCACCCGCTCGACGTAAGCCCAGTCGAAGCTCGACGACCACACGAAGTGCACCTCGGCGAAGCTCTCGGCCAGCAGCCCGGTGAGCAGCATCGGCGCGAAATGCGCGTAGGAATCGCCGAACAGCACCACGCGCCGCGGGTCGGCGGCGGGGTTGGCGTTGCGGTAGACCACGTGCGCGCCGACATGCAGGTCGACCTCGGTTCCCGCTTCCTCGGAGGCCGCGAGCAGCGCCCCGGTCTCGACGCGCACCGCGTCGCGGTGGATCTGCGGGCGCACCAGGCGCTCGGCCGGCCGGCCCGGCAGCTTCGCGCCGAGATCCATCACCCGCTCCGTCACGAGGACGGGCCGGGTGCCGATGTCGGCCGGCGGGACCGCGGCGAGCGCCCGCATCAATTCGCGATAGGCGAGCAGGCATCCCTCGGCCGACCAGTGCGTGTCGGTCCTGAGGTAGAGCGGCACCGGCCCGTCGCGGGCCGCGCGAAACGGGCCGAGCAGGTCGAGATAGGTGGCCTGCCCCGCGAGCTTGCGGGCGAGGCGACGGGTCGAGGCCCGGGCCGGGTCGTAGCGCAGGTCGATGGTCTTGTGATCGTAGACCGAGAGCTTTTCCGGCACGATGAGCTGGACGCAGCGGATGCCGAGCCCGGCCGCGCGGGCGGCGCGCGCCGTGATCAGCCGGGTCCAGCCGCGCAGGGTCCACCACTGCCGCAGGGTCCCGCGGTAGCGCTGCATGACGTCGTTGCTGCCGCCGATGAGGAACAGCCAGCCGTCGCGCCCCTCGTGGACGGTTTCCCGGACGGGGGGGACGGGCGAACGCTTCGGGGCCATGGCCGGTGCTTTAGCCGCAGGCCGCGCCCGGCGGAAGTGAGGAGCCGGCACGGGTGCCGGGGCGTTCGGCCCTCATGGAGCCCGCCCAGACCCTCGCGCCACCGGTGCTTTCGCCGCCCGTCCTTTCGCCGCCGCCCGCGCCGGCCGTCTCGTCGACGGCGCGGCCGGCACGCTTGTGGCGTCCGC
>NZ_VRVH01000490.1:0-2120 GCF_008040095.1 Methylobacterium sp. WL6
GGTCAGGCGCCCGACATAGGCGACGGCGTCGCCCCGCTCCGGCGCGGCCGGGGCGCCGGGGGCGACCCGCACCGGGTTGTCGATGCGGTGATGCGTGAGCCCGTAGCCGCCGAGCATCGCGCCCATCCGCGCGCGGCTCGCGTCGCAGACGTGGACGACGTGGAGCCCGCGTCCCGACACCGCCCGCCGCGCCGCCGCGGTGCGGGCGACGCGGACCAGCTTGTGCAGGCGGCTCCTGGCATCGCACGACGCCAGGATGCAGGCGGCGGACATCGGCGCGAGGGCACAGGGCTCGGCCGTGTCGAAGCGGTAGTAGACCCCGTTCGGGCAGGCCAGGAAGTAGTCGTGCAGCGTCAGCGCCACCGGGGCGCCGGTGGCGAGCAGCACCGGGAAGATCCCGGGCGACAGGCTGCGGGTCCACTGGTGGACGTGGACGACGTCCGGCGCGCGCGCCATCCGCCCGATTGCGTCGCTGAGCGCCCGCGCGGCGCGGGCGTGCCAGATGCCGGCGACCGCCGCGGCGACGGGGTTGCGCGCCCACACGTCGGGCAGGTCGAGGCAGATCCGGGTGAGGTTGCGATGGTCGAGCAGCGGGTCGACCGGGCCGGCGACGCCCTGGACGTAGGTGACCCGGAGCCCGGCCTCGGCCAGCCCGCGGGCCGATTCGACGGCGACCTTCTCGGCGCCCCCGCTCGGGCTCGCGAACTCGGCCAGGATCACGACGTGCATGGCGACACCGGCGCAGGAGATCGAGAGATCAGGCGGTCGAGCGGGGACGATCCGAGCGGGAACAACCGCAGATCGGCGGCGTGCCCGAGGTTTACGCGGGATCAACTGCGGTCCGGTAAACGTGGGGACATCCAGGGAGCGGGAGCCGCCTCGTGCACGTCGTCCTCGTCGCCGACCACGCCTACGTCAACGGCGGCCAGGCCAAGGTCGCGCTCGACTCGGCCCTCGGGCTCGCCGCCCGCGGCACCCGCGTGACGCTGTTCGCCGCCTGCGGCCCGGCCGACCCGCGCCTGGCCGCCGCCGGCATCCGCGTGGTCTGCCTGAACCAGGACGACATCTCGACCACGACGAACAAGCTCGCCTTCCTGGCGCAGGCGATCTGGAACCGCGAAGCGGCCCGCGCGCTCGCCGCGGAACTGGCGACGTGCGACCCCGACGACACCGTGGTCCACGTCCACGCCTTCGCCAAGGCGCTGTCGCCGTCGATCGGCGTGGCGTTGCGGCGCGCGCGGCTGCCGCTGCTCTACACCATGCACGAGTTCTTCCTGGTCTGCCCGACCGGGGGGTTCTACGAATATCCGGCCGCCGCGATCTGCCACCGCACGCCGATGTCGGGCGCGTGCCTGACGACGAACTGCGATGCGCAGAGCTTCCCGCGCAAGCTCGCGCGGGTGGTCCGCTACCTCGGCATGACGCAGGTCGCGGAGCTGCCGACGCTCTTCCGCCACGTGATCACGATCAGCGACCTGCAGGAGCGGGTGGTCGGCCCGCTGTTGCCGCGCGGGACCCGCTTCCACCGGGTCGACAACCCGATCGCGGTGGCGCACCGACCGATGACCGAGCGGGCGCCGGGCGACTTTCTGTTCGTCGGGCGGATCTCGACCGAGAAGGGCGCGCCGATCTTCGCGGAGGCGGCGCGGCGGGCCGGCATCCGCGCGGTCTTCGTCGGCGACGGCGAGCAGCGGGCGGCGCTGGCCGCGCGCTACCCCGAGGCCGCGATGCTCGGCTGGCGCGATGCCACCGGCGTTCAGGCGCTGATGGGCGCCGCCCGCGCGCTGGTCTTTCCCAGCGTCTGGTACGAGGGCCAGCCGCTCACGGTCTACGAGGCGCTGGCGCTGGGCACGCCGGTGGTGGTGAGCGACGCCTGCGCCGGCCGCGAGGCGGTGGTCGACGGCGAGACCGGCTTCCTGTTCCGCTCCGGCGACCCGGACGCGCTCGCCGCCCACCTGCGCCGGCTCGCCGACGACGCGCTCGCCGCCCGGATGGGCCGGGCCGCGCATGCCCGCTACTGGGCCGCGCCGCTCACCCTCGACGCCCATCTCGACCGCCTCGCCGGCGTCTACGAGGCGGTGCTGCGCGAGGCGGCGCCGGGCCGGGCGACCTCGCGCGCC
>NZ_VRVH01000491.1:0-2108 GCF_008040095.1 Methylobacterium sp. WL6
GTGTTCGCCTTCGCCGCCTTGCCGGCCCGAGCCGTCCGGCGCGCGGCCTTCGCCGTGCCGGTCGAGGGCGCGTCTCCGGCGAGCCGGGTCTGCAGCAGGCTCAGCACCGCCGCCTCCTCCGGGCGCAGGCGGCCGAGATCCTCGACCAGCTCGCTCTCGACCGCGTCCTTCACCTGCAGCAGCAGGGCGCCTTCGAGGTAGCAGTCGATGATCTGCGGGTGGATGTAGCACTTGCGGCAGATGGTCGGCGTGTTGCCGAGCCGGGCCGACACGTTCTCGATCGCCGCGCGGACGTTCTTCTTGGCGCCGGCCTCGCCGTCGAAGGTCTCGAACTCGCGAAGCGCCAGCGCCGCCAGCACCGTGCCGGCCCAGGTGCGGAAGTCCTTCGCCGTGATGTCCTGCCCCGAGATCTCGCGCAGGTACGCGTTGACGTCCGACGAGGTCACGTCGCGCTGCTCGCCGGCCTCGTCGATGTACTGGAACAGCTCCTGGCCCGGCAGGTCCTGGCAGGCCTTGACGATCCTGGCCACGCGCCGGTCCTTCACCGACAGGTTCCAGGTCTTGCCGCTCTTGCCCTTGAAGCGGAAGGTCATCGCCGCGCCCTCGACCGTCACGTGCGGGTCGCGCAGCGTCGTCAGGCCGTAGCTCTTGTTGGCCTTGGCGTAGTCGTCGTTGCCGACGCGGATCAGCGTCGTCTCGAGAAGGTGCACCACGGTGGCGAGCACCTTCTCGCGCGACAGGCCCCTGCGCCGCATGTCCGCGTCGATCCGCGTGCGGATGCCCGGCAGCGCGTCGGCGAAGGCCATGATGTGGCTGAACTTCGTCGAGTCCCGCGCCGCGCGGAAATCGGGATGGTAGCGGTACTGCTTGCGCCCCTTGGCATCGCGCCCGGTGGCCTGGATGTGGCCGTTCTTGCGCGGGCAGATCCACACGTCGGTGTAGGCCGGCGGGATCGCCAGGGACTTGATCCGCTGGACCTGCGCCTTGTCGCGGACGGGCGCGCCCTTGGCGTCGACGAAGCGGAAGCCCTTGGCGGTCTTCTTCCGGGTCAGGCCCGGCATCGTGTCGTCGACGTAGGCGAGCCCGGCCTCGGCGGCCGCGTCGCGCGGGTCGACGACGGTGCCGGCGGTCTCGTCCGAGGACACGAGATCCGATGCCATGAGCGCTGCTCCTCGCTTGCGAAAGCCTGCCCTCAACCGGTCGCCGCGCGGCCGTGTTCCGGCGTCTGCGTATCCGCCGTACACGGATGCGCGCCCGTGTTAGAGGCTCGTGCGATGGACGCCGCCCCTTCCGCCCCCGCCGCGCCGATGCGGCGCCTCGCCTTCGTCGTCACCGAGGACTGGTTCTTCGCCTCGCATTTCCTGCCGATGGCGCGGGCGGCGGTGGCGATGGGCCTGTCGGTCGCCGTGGTAACACGGGTGCGCGACCACCGCGCGGTGGTCGAGGCGACGGGCGCCCGGGTGATCGCTTTGGAGGCGGAGCGCTCCAGCCTCAACCCGATGGCCGCCGGCTACGCCGCGGGGCAGCTCGCCGCGATCCTGAAGGCCTGGAAGCCCGACATCGTCCACTGCATCGCGCTGCGCGGGATCCTGGTCGGCGGCACGGCGGCGGCGATGGCCGGCATCCCGGCGCGCGTCTACGCACTCACCGGCCTCGGGCTGATCGGCGCGCGCGCCGACGCGGCCGGACGCCTCTCGCGGACCGCCCTGCGCCACTTGATCCGCGGGCCGCTGGCCTCGAAGCGCACCCGCTTCCTGTTCGAGAACCCGGACGACGCCGCCGCCCTCGGCCTCGACCCGGCCGACACCGCGGTGACGATCGTCGGCGGTGCCGGCGTCGACCCGGACGCGTTCGTGCCGCTGCCGCTGCCGCCGCATCCGCCGCTCCGGGTCGCGATCGTGGCACGGATGCTGTGGTCGAAGGGGATCGACGTCGCCGTCGAGGCGGTGCGGCTCGCCCGCGTGCAGGGCGCTGCGGTCGAGCTTGCGCTGCACGGCGCGCCCGATCCCTCGAACCGCCGGGCGATCCCCGAGGCGACGCTGCGCGACTGGTCCCGCGACGGGGTCGCCTGGCTCGGGCCGACGCGGGACGCGGCCGCGGCCTTCGCC
>NZ_VRVH01000492.1:0-2103 GCF_008040095.1 Methylobacterium sp. WL6
GGCGGCCGCCGCGCGGACCTTCAGGCGGGCGGGAGGGCGTCGAGCGCGCGGGACAGGTCGGCCAGGAGGTCGTCCTCCGCCTCGAGCCCGATCGACAGCCGCAGCAGCCCGCCGGTGATGCCGGCGATCGCGCGCGCCTCGGGATCCATCGCCGCATGGGTCATGGTCTCGGCGTGCGAGATCAGGCTCTCGACCCCGCCGAGGGACTCGGCCAGCGTGAACACCTGCAGCACCGCCACGAACCGTCGCACCGCCTCGCGCCCGCCCGCGAGCTCGAAGCTCAGCATGGCGCCGAAGCCGCTCTGCTGCGCCTTGGCGAGGGCGTGGCCCGGATGGGTCTCAAGGCCGGGATAGTACACCGCGGCGACGGCCGGGTGGCCGGCCAGGAACGCGGCGAGACGCCCGGCGGTCTTCTGCTGCTGCTCGATCCGCACGAACAGGGTGCGCACGCCCCGCAGCGTGAGGTAGGCGTCGAACGGCGAGCCGGTGACGCCGATGGTGTTGGCCCAGGCGGCGAGCTCGTCGCCGACCTTGGCGTCGGCCGCGACCACCGCGCCCCCGACCACGTCGGAATGCCCGTTGAGGAACTTGGTCGTCGCGTGCACGACGAGGTCGGCCCCGAGCGCCAGGGGCCGCTGCAGGGCCGGCGACAGGAAGGTGTTGTCGACCACCGAGAGCGCGCCGGCCTCGCGGGCGAGCCCGGTGACGCGGCGGACGTCGACGACGCGCATCAGCGGGTTGCTCGGCGTCTCGATCAGCACGACCTTGGGCCTTCCCGCGAAGGCCGCGGCCAAAGCCGCCGGGTCGTTCTGGTCGACGAAGGCAACCGTGTAGTGCCCGCGCGCGCTGCGCAGGCTGAGCAGGCGGTGCGTGCCGCCGTAGCAATCGTGCGGGGCGATCAGGAGGTCGCCCGGCCGCAGGCTCGACAGCGCCAGGTCGAGGGCCGCCATGCCGCTCGACACCACGACCGCGCGGGCGCCGCCCTCGAGCTTGGCGATGGTGTCGGCGAGCTGGTCGCGCGTCGGGTTGCCCAGCCGCGAGTAGTCGTACGGCCCCGGCTTCTCGAAGGCCGGGAACTTGTAGGTCGTCGAGAGATGGATCGGGGCGATGACGGCGCCGTACGCGGTGTCCTCGGCCACGCCGTTGGTGGCCGCGATCGTGCGCGCTGCTTTCGGTTCGGTCATCGCTTCCCCTCCTCCCGGGAATCGGTCCGCGGTGCGATCCGACGGCCCCGCCGAGGCGTTCTTTATAGAGGACGAAACGATCTTACAACGGAACGTGGCGTCGCGCGCCGCCTTTCAGTCCTTCACGACCAGCGGGCGCACCGGCGGCAACGCCGCGGCCCCATCCTCGCCGGGCACGAGGCCGCAGCGGAAGGCGGCCTCGCGCGGAAGCAGCGGGTCGAGCAGCGCGCGGCGGGCGGCGAGCACGCCGATGCTGCGCTCCGCCCCCACGGCCTCCGGGCCGGGCAGCGCGACGACGAGGTGCTCGACCGCGTAGCGGTAGCGCGCGGTGCGCTCGGCCAGTTCGAGCCGGACCCAGGCGATCAGGCATCGGTTCTCGGCCACCCGCATGGCGGCGTTGCGCACGTCGACATCGTCGAGCGCCCTGGCGAAGGGAAGGCTGCGCAGCCGCAGGGCGTCGGCGTCGATCACCCGCGCGGCGATCGCGACGAAGGGCGAGATCAGCCGGGCGTCGGCGGTCGCGTCCTCGGACAGCCGGCGGTAGCGCGAGACCGGCGAGCGGGCGGGCTCGGCGACGAGGGCGTCGTGATAGGCGGCGACGTCCCCCGGGCGCCACGACGGCGGCAGCACGCGGGCGCGGGTGAGGTTGGCGAGCACGTCGACGAACGCGGCCTCGGGGGCCGCCGGCATCAGGAAGCGCCAGGCGCGCGCGCGCAGCGTCTGCTCCTCGTCGGTCAGCGGGAAGGCGGAGGCCGGCTCCTCGCGCTCGCGGGCGGCCAGCGTCCCGGTGGTCTCGACTAGGCTGTTCCAGGCGCCGGCCTTCGGGCGGCCGAAATCGCCCTCCTGGGCGCAGGCGGCCAGCAGCGCGGTGAGGAGCGCGGCGGTGAGCGCGCAGGTCGCGACCGGGCTCGCGCGGCGC
>NZ_VRVH01000493.1:0-2099 GCF_008040095.1 Methylobacterium sp. WL6
CCCCCCCCCCCCCTTTTGTTTTTCAAGCAGAAGCCGGCCTACGCGCGCTGCGCATGTCTCGTGGGCTCGGAGAGGTGTCTACGCGACAGGGCGGGCCCGAGCAGGCGCAGGCCGTGCTCCCGCGCGATCCGCGCCGCGCGCGGGCCGGGATCGTCCGGCTCGGTGCCGAGGCCGGCGGTGAGCAGGATCGCGGCGCGCACGCCCGCCCGCCCGGCCTCCGCGACGATCCCGGGGATGCTCTCGGGCGGGCTCGCCACCACGGCGAGGTCGGGCACCGCCGGCAGGTCGGCGATCCGCGCCACGCAGGCCACGCCGTCGGCCTCGGCATCCTGCGGGTGGACCGGGTGGACCGGCCCGGGAAAGCCGCCGGCGCGGATCTTGTCGAACACCGCGCGCCCGAGCGAGCCGGCGCGGGCGCCGGCGCCGACCACGGCGACCGAGCGCGGGGTGAGCAGGGCCTCGAAGCGGTAGGTGCTCACGCGGGGCCTCCGAGCGGGGGCCGGCCGCCCGGCGGAAGGCGGTCACGGCCGGTCCATCGGCATCATGCGATCCTTCTCGTCTGCCCGCCCGGTCGCGAATCGACGGGGGGCGGGCCGATCGTCCGGTGCGCCCGCCTTTTCAACAGAGCAACCCGCGCCAGGGCAAGTCCTCATGTCGGCGCGCGCGGCGGCACGACCGGTCGCGCGGGTGCGGCCGCGCGGACCGGCGGCTCGGGAGCACCGGCAGGCCCTGGCCGCTCCGCCGCCGCCCGCGCAGGATCGCTCGCGATCTCGTTGCGGACACAACGAAGTTTTCAGGCCCGAGGCCGGAATCGAACGAGGGTATTGGCGCGCCGGGACGGAAAAGCAGGCGACTAATACCGAATCCGCGAAGGCTCCGGCCGTCTCGACGACCGGCTCCGCCATTGGACACCAGCGCCGCATGGGGTCGGACTGGACTCCGGGTGCGGCGCTACACTCGTTTTTTTGTGTTGGAAGCCTTTCCATCAAGTTTAATCGAACGGAAACAGACCTTGCGCATTGCGTTGAGATGTTAGACATCATAGCCGCCTTGCCTGAACAAGCTGGCGTCAGCTGAAAATTTCCCAACCCTTGGGCTGCGTTGACGTCGGACGTGTCGAGGGAAGTCGGACCGGGGAACGATCGATGATGAACGACAACGGCATGGAACCGGATTACATCGCTCTGGCGGCAGAGATCGTGTCGGCCTTCGTGAGCAAGAATTCCGTTCCGGTCCCGGAATTGAACGGGCTCATCGTCTCGGTGCACACGACGCTGGCCCAGCTGGGGAACGGCGCCGCCGCCGAGAAGGTCGAGCCGCCGACGCCCGCGGTCTCGATCAAGCGCTCGGTCACGCCGGACTTCATCATCTGCCTGGAGGACGGGAAGAAGTTCAAGTCGCTGAAGCGCCACCTGCGCACGCGCTACGACATGACCCCCGACGCGTATCGCACCAAGTGGAACTTGGCGGCCGACTACCCGATGGTCGCGCCGAACTACGCTGCCGCCCGCTCCGAGCTCGCCAAGACGATGGGCCTCGGCCAGCAGCGTCGCAAGACCCGCGGCAAGGCCGCGCCCGAGGCGGCCGCCGCTCCGGCCCCGCGCCGCAGCCGAGGCCGCAGCGCCGCCGAGGGCTAATCGCCGGGTTCTTCCGATCGCCCGGTCGGGCCCGGCAGAACCCGCGTCCCGTCCCCCGTGGGAGACGGGCGGGTTGCGGGGCACGACCCGTCCGGGTGGGTCATGCCCCTCGCCCCGGCCCTCTCCCCCGCGAGGGGGAGCCGGACAGCGCGACGCGATCCGCTCGCGGGCGCCCGCCTCCGGGAAATCCACAGCTTTCCGCGGCGCTCGCCGGGCCGATTCAGGGATCGGGCATCGCCGGGTGCGATGGCTGTCGGCGAGGAGCCGGCCGGTGGGGCCGGCCGCGTGAGGCGTCGTTCATGCCCGGCCAGCCCAGCCTCGTCGCCCGCCTGTTCTGGATCGCGGTGGTCGGCGGCGGCCTGTCGCTCCGGTACGGGCGCGGCGGCCTCCTGCTCTCGGGCGCGGCGCTCGGCCTCGTCCTGCTGCGCCATCTCGGGCGGCCCCGGCGCTTCCGCGCCCGGG
>NZ_VRVH01000494.1:0-2095 GCF_008040095.1 Methylobacterium sp. WL6
GCCGACCGCCGCGCAGCGCACCCCCGTGCTCGACGAACACGCCGGGTCAGCCGTGCGTGAGCAGGTGCGGCGCGGTGCCGTCGCCGCCGTAGAGGTCGAGCATGTGCCGGCAGCCGGTGTCCGGGTCGGCGCGCAGCTCGCGTTCCAGGGCGTCAGCGTCCTTGCGCAGCCAGGCGGAGCGCTTCTGGTAGAGGTCGGAATGGTTGATCCCGTGCGCCTGCGCGTGGATCCGGAAGCTCGCCTCGTCGAGGCGCAGCCCCGGACACAGCCGGCTCGCGACCTCGGCCTCGACCGCCTCGCGCAGGCCCGCCGCCGGCACGATGTGGCGGTCGCGGTAATGGGTGGCGCCGTTGGCGAACAGCACCCACAGCGCGATCGGCAGGCCGATCCGGTAGGCGAGGCCGAACCGCTCCGAAGCCGGGCGCCGCGCGGACGCGTCGGCCGGCGGGGCGAGGAGGGCGGGCTGTCCGGCGGCGGTCATCGCGCATCTCCGAGGCGGGCGCACGCGGCCGAAGCGACGATCGCCCCGTCGCGAAGACGAGCCGCCGTCCCGTCGTCCATGCATCGGCGTCGGTGCCGATCGATCTCCCGGATATCCATGGCGCGCTCCGCGTCGATGCCGACCTAAGGTCTGCAAAAACTGGGCCGTGATGGGACGAACACGTTTCCGATTGTTGTCGGAGGCGCCGCCGAACGGCGCGAACACAGACTTTTGATCGGTTCGCGGCCGTTCGCGCTGCGGTTCGTGCCCGATCGACTCGCCCGTCAGTCTAGCACGGCGTCGAATAGGTTCAACGAGCGGCGCCGGCCGCGCGCGATGCTATTCTGTATTCAAAATTTACGGCAAAATTTACTGAATGGCCACGAGCGGATCGTCGGACACGCGTCGCGGTCTCTCGCCCGTGCAAAGGGAGGCGGGGGCGAAACCGTTTCGCATGGGCCGCCCCTCACCGTCGCGAGCGGCGGCCCGGCGGCGCGAGGATCCGAGGGCGAACGCGCCGGACCCCGCCGCTCAGAGCCGCTCGGTGACGAAGCGCTCGGCGGCCGGGTCCTCGCCCAGGCGGCGGTTCTCGGCCTGCAGCATCGGCACCACGGCGTCGGCGCCCTCGGCGACGACGTAGTTCAGGTCGAGCCCGTCGCGGATGAAGCCGTGGGCGCGCATGTGGTCGAACAGGGTCAGCAGCGGTTTCCAGAAGCCGGCCACCTCGACCAGGAGGATCGGCTTGCGGTGCCGGCCGAGCTGGGCCCAGGTCAGCTGCTCGACCAGCTCCTCCAGGGTGCCGATGCCGCCGGGCAGGGCGACGAAGGCGTCGGAGCGCTCGAACATCATGCGCTTGCGGGTGTGCATGTCGCCGACCACGACCGTTTCCTGGATCGCGTCGAGCATGTGCTCGCGCGACTTCAGGAAGTCCGGGATGATGCCGGTGACGTGGCCGCCGCCGGCCAGCACCGCGCGGGCGACGGTGCCCATCAGGCCGACGTCGCCGCCGCCGTAGACGAGGTCGAGCCCGGCCGCGGCGAGCGCGGCGCCGAGCGCCTCGGCCGCCTGGCGGAACGCCGGGTCCCCGCCGAAGCCGGAGCCGCAATAGACACAGACCGTCTTCACCGGCGCCATCCGGCCTCCTTCATCGATGCTCGTCGTATCGTGCGTCCCGTTCGGGCCGCGGACAGGTCGTAAACAGGGGCGAAATCGGTGCCAAACGGCTGATCGCGCGGGGAATTCGTTCGCTGCGCGCGCGTTGCGGCTTGGTCTCCCGGACATGTACGGTAATATGGGCGGAACAGTCGACGGTTTTTCGCGCGGGCGTTTTCGAAAGTCTCCACCGGCGGGGATGGGGGTCGCGGCCGGGCGGGCGTGGTGTCGACGAGGGATGGATCGCCATGACGGCGGAGTTGCGGCGCGGCGTGTTTCTCGCGGTCCTGGGCCTGCTGATCGGGCTCGGCCTGGTGGCGGCCGTGTTCGGCGGGCTCGACCGGTGGCGGCACGCCCATGCTCCGGCGCCCGAGCCTGCGCCCGGGCCTCGTCGCCACCTATCGCCGGCTGTGGCCGTATCTCTGGCCCTACGGCCGGCCGGACCTGCAGCGGCGGGTCTTC
>NZ_VRVH01000495.1:0-2062 GCF_008040095.1 Methylobacterium sp. WL6
GGCCGCGGCGCTGCGGCGCGGGGCGGCCTCGGCCCGCGCGGCGATGTGGTCCACGAAGTCGCGGATGTGGACCATGCCGCGCGGGTCGTCGAGCGTCTCGCCGTAGACCGGCAGGCGGGAATGGCCGGCGGTGCGGAACAGCTTCAGCAGGTCGCCGAGGCTGGTCTCGACCGAGACCGCGACGATGTCGGCCCGCGGGATCATCACGTCGTCGACGCGCACCTTGTGCAGCCCGAGGACGTTCTTAAGCATGGCGCGCTCGAGCGGCGAGAACGCGTTCTCGCCCGAATCGGGCTCGGCCAGGGCCTCTTCGATGTCGCCGCGCAGCGAATCGCGCGGTTTCAGGTGCAGCACCTGAAGGAGGCGGTCGTACCAGGGCTCGCGCGCACCCGATTCCGCCTCGTTGGAACTGAGCGCGGCCTGGGCCGCGCCGCGACTTCGATCGTGGGTCATGTCTCTCGTGTCTGGGATCGGTTGGGACGTCGTCGCTCAGCCGGCCGCGGAGTCCGCGTAAGGGTCGGGCACGCCGAGGGTCGCGAGCGCCGCGACCTCCAGGGCCTCCATGGCCTCCGCGTCCGCGTCGCCGGTCTCGTGGTCCTGACCGAGCAGGTGGAGGGTGCCATGAACCAGGAGATGCGCGAGGTGGTGGACGAGCGGCTTCGACTGCTCGGCACTTTCGCGCACCAACGTGTCGTACGCAAGAACGACGTCGCCGAGCGGCACCGCGACGCCGGCATGGGCGGGCTGCGGCGAGGACGGAAACGACAGCACGTTGGTGGGCCGGTCCTTGCCCCGCCAAGTCCGGTTGAGCGCCTGCACGGTGGCGTCGTCGGCGAGCAGGACGCTGACCTCGACCGGGCCGGCGGGCGGCTCGGGGGCCGCGGCGAGACCGGCCTCGACGGCGCGAATCACGAAGGCTTCGAGGTCGGGGACCGCGCCGCTCCAGCGTTCGTCCTCGATCGCCACCTCGACCACCATGTCGATCGCGTGCCCCATCACGCGAGCGGCCGCCGCCGCGGGTTCGGGTTGCGGTCGGCATCCGCCTCGCCGTGGGCCGCGCCCTCGTAGGCGGTGACGATGCGGCGCACGAGGTCGTGGCGGACCACGTCCTTGTCCCGGAAGGTGATGCGGCCGATGCCCTCGACGCCGTCGAGCACCCGCACCGCCTCGACCAGCCCCGACTTCTGCCCCGGCGGCAGGTCGACCTGCGAGGGATCGCCGGTGACGATCATCCGCGAGTTCTCGCCGAGCCGGGTCAGGAACATCTTCATCTGCATCGAGGTGGTGTTCTGCGCCTCGTCCAGCAGCACGATCGCGTTGGTGAGCGTGCGCCCGCGCATGAAGGCCAGCGGCGCGATCTCGATCACCCCGGTCTGCAGGCCGCGGTCGACGTGGCGCGCCTCCATGAAGTCGTAGAGCGCGTCGTAGATCGGGCGCAGGTACGGGTCGACCTTGTCGCGCATGTCGCCGGGGAGGAAGCCGAGGCGCTCGCCGGCCTCGACCGCCGGGCGCGAGAGGATCAGCCGCTCGGCGTGGCCCTGCTCCAGCAGCGAGACCGCGTGGCCGACGGCGAGCCAGGTCTTGCCGGTGCCGGCCGGACCCTCGGCGAAGACGAGCTCGTTGGCGCGCAGGGCCTTGATGTAGGCGTCCTGTGCCGCGTTCCGGGCGCGGACCGCGCCGCGCTTGCGCGTGGCGATCTGCTCGAAATGCGGCCGGTCCGGCTCGGCGGCGATGGCGGCCGCCGGGAACAGCTGGCCCTGGACGGTGGCCTCCTGGATCGCGCCGTCGACGTCGCCGAGCGTCAGGGCGCTGCCGCCGGTCCGCACGCGGGCGTAGAGCTTCTCGAACACCCGGCGGGCACGCTCGGTCGCGTCCGGCGAGCCCTTGAGCACGACGTGGTTGCCCAGCGCGGTGGCCGTCACCTCCAGCCGGCGCTCGATATGCGCGACGTTCTGGTCGTACTGGCCGAAGACGAGGCTCGCGAGGCGGTTGTCGTCGAAGGTCAGCGAGACCTCGACCGGCTCGTCGTGGCCGAAGCCCGGGCCGAGCGGCCGCGTAGGGC
>NZ_VRVH01000496.1:0-2049 GCF_008040095.1 Methylobacterium sp. WL6
CCCCCGCGCAGCGCCGACTCGGCGGCGGCGGCGAGATCGCGCACGCGCCCGGCGCCGACCGAGGCGGCGGAGCCCTTCAGGGTGTGGGCGAGATCGGCACGGTCCTGCCCCGGCAGCGCCGCATCGGACAGGCGCGGCAGGATCCGCAGGCACTGCTCCGCGAACAGGCCGAGGAGCTCGGCGGCCAGATCCGCGTCTCCGAACGTCTGCGCGTCGAGATGCGCACGGTCGATGGCGTCCACGGTCGGGCTTCCTCGGATCTGCATCCCGGCTGTCCACAGGGCGCGCCGCAAAGCGGTCGCCACCGGATCATCCTTGCTGCATCATGGGTTGGCGGCCTGTCCGCCAGGTCCGCTCCGCCTTGGTAACCATTCCGTTAAGGAATTCCGAAGCGGGGTCCCCGATCGGGTATCCGGGGGGACCGGCGGGGTCTAAATTGACTTGGTAAACGGGTAGTTGTGTCTCCGCCACCGGCTCTCGCCGGCGGTCGCGAGATCGCGTAACGAGGCGTTGCATGGCCACCGAAAAGAAGCTGAAGGACCCGGCCGAGGCGGCGCTCTCTGCGATCGAGCAGGCGCTGAACCTCGAGGTCCTGACGCCCGAGGCCGAGACCCGGACCGAGCCGCGCCTGCCCGATGTCGGCGACGGCGACCCGCTGCAGGAGCAGGGCGGGCGCCTGAGCCCGCCGCGCCTCGACCTCGATCCGCCGCTCGCCTCCGACGTGCCGCCGCCCGGCCGGGAGCGCGCGCATCGCGAAGGCGGCCTGCTTCCGCCCGACCGCTCGCTGGTGGCCAACGACGACCGGCGCAACATCGGAATCCTGCAGCAGACGCTGCGCGTGCGCCCGGCGCGGACTCCCTACATCCTGGCCGCGCTGGCGGCGTTCCTCTGGGTCAACGGGCTCGCGCTGCTGGCCTGGAATCAGTCCGGCGGCGACCTGAAGGGATTTCTGACCGGCCTCACCGCGCTGCAGGCCACGGTCGGCGCCGCCGCGCTAGTCGGGCCGGTGGTGCTGTTCCTGATCACCGGCATGCTGGCTGTGCGGGCCCAGGAGATGCGCCTCGTGGCGCGCGCCGTCGGAGAGGTCGCGATCCGCCTGGCCGAGCCCGAGAGCTTCTCCACCGACGCGGTGCTGACGATGTCGCAGACCGTCCGCCGCGAGGTCGCGGCGGTCGGCGACGGCGTCGAGCGGGCCCTGGCCCGGGCCGGCGAGCTGGAAACCCTGGTCCGCGGCGAGATCGCGACCCTGGAACGCGCCTATTCCGACAACGAGATCCGCATCCGCTCCCTCGTCGACGAGCTCGTGGCGCAGCGCGAGTCCATCGTCGCCAACGCCGAGCGCGTGCGTGGCGCGATCACCGGCTCGCACCAGAGCCTGACGCAGGAGCTGGAGGGCGCGGCCGAGCGCATCGTCACGGCGATGACCGGCGCCGGCGAGCGCGTCACCGGCGCTCTCGACGCGCGCGGCGATGCCATCACGACGTCGCTGGGCGAGGCCGGCGACCGCGTCGTCGGCGTGATGTCGGGACGCGGCGACGAGCTGATCGCGCGGCTCGCCGCCACCAGCGAAGGCGTGCGCGGCTCGATCGCCGAGGTCGGCGAGACGCTGACGCGGTCGTTCGAGACCCGCGCGGCCGACGTGACCCGGGTGTTCGAGAGCACCGGCGGCGCGCTGACCGAGCGGCTGGCCGAGAACGCCAGCCAGGTCGCACGCTCGCTCGCCGAGACCGGTGCCGGCGTGATCGACGCCCTCGACCGCCAGGGCGCGACGGTGCGCGAGAGCTTCGAGCGCTCGGCGGGAAGCCTGGAGACCACGTTCCTCAGCCGCGGCGATGCGCTCGCCGAGCGCTTCACCCAGACCGGCGGCGAGATCACCGCCCGCTTCGCCGAGACCGGCGACGCCCTGCGCGCGCACTTCGCGGCCACCGGCACCGCCCTGTCCGACGACATCGCCGGCCGCGGCGCCGCGCTCCGCACCGAGATCGAGACCGCCGGCGACGGCGTCGCCGCGTCGATCGAGGCGCGCGGCCGCGACGCCCAGGCCGGGCT
>NZ_VRVH01000497.1:0-2044 GCF_008040095.1 Methylobacterium sp. WL6
GCGCCTGCCGAGCGGGTTCAGGCTCGGGCTCGTCGGCGGCTACGCCGAGAGCGCCCTCGACACCGCCGGCCGCCGCGAATCGGCCGGCGTCACCGGCGGGTTCGGCGGCGTCTACGGCGGCTACGAGCTCGGCCCGGTCTCGGTGCGGCTCGGCGCGGTCTACGCCGACGAATCCCTGCGCACCCGCCGCACCGTCGTCGTTCCGGGCGTGTCCGACACGCCGTCCGGCCGCTACGGCGGCAGCACGGTGCAGGGCTTCGGCGAGATCGGTTACCGGTTCCTCGTCGGAGCGCCCGCGCCGGCCGTGCCGGTGGACGCGGAACTGGGCGTGCCGGTGCGATCGGCCCCGACCTACGTCGAGCCCTTCGTCGGTGGCGCCTATGTCGGCATCCACCGCGACCGCTTCGCGGAGACCGGCGGCGTCGCCGCCCTGACCGGGTCCGCCCGCGACTACGACCTCGGTGCCCTGACGGCGGGCCTGCGCGGGCAGACGGCGTTCGACCTCGGCCTCGGCCTGCCGCTCTCGGCGCACGCGCTCCTCGGCTACCGCCGGGCGTACGGCGACGTGGTGCCGAAGGCGCTGCTGTCCTTCGGTGCGGACCCGAGCTTCCTGGCGGCGGGCGTCCCGATCGATCGGGACGCGGTGGTGGCGGAGGTCGGCCTCGACCTGCGCCTGGCTTCCGGCGTGACCTTCGGCGCGGCCTATACCGGCCAGACCGGCGCGCGGGCGCAGGACCACGCGGTGAAGGGCAACCTCACCTGCCGGTTCTGATCCGGCCTGCCGACGGATGCCGCCCCGGGGCGGGCCGGCATCACACCCATCCTATCGCGGCGGGGGAGCCGCCGGGGGCGCCCCGCTCTGCTGCAGCAGCGGGGTGATGCGGCGGACCGTGACCCGGCGGTTCTCGCGCGAGGCGTTCTGCGTGTTCACCTTCAGGTACTGCTCGCCGTAGCCCTGGGTGGTCAGGTTCTCGGGCGGCACCTGGAAGTACTGGGTCAGCACCGTCGCGACCGACTGCGCCCGCCGATCCGACAGCGACAGGTTGTCGACGTCGGCGCCGACCGCGTCGGTGTAGCCCTCGATCAGGAACACCTCCTGCGGGTTGGCGCGGATCGCCTGGTTGATCGCCGCCGCGATCGTCGAGAGCCGGGCGGCCTGGTCGGGCGTGACCGTGAACGAGGCGGTGTCGAAGGTGATCGTGTCGATGTCGACGCTGCGCATCCGGGCCCGCAGCTGCGGGCTGTAGCGGACCTGGTCCAGCGTGTAGCGCCGGTCGACCGCCACCACCGGCGGCGCCGACAGGGCCTCGTAGACCGCGCGCTCGTCGGCCGCGCCGTAATCCACCACGTAGCGCTCGCGCGGGATGCGGATGTCGGGCGGCGGCAGGTCGACCACGTCCTCGTAGATCGGGCGCGGGGCGCCGCCGTAGCTGTTGTCGATCAGCACGACCTCGCGGCCGTCGCGGAAGCGGCGGTAGCGGCGCAGCATCCGGCCGTCGTCGTCCACCACCGTCACGATCTGCTCGCCGCCGGGACGGTCGAGATAGGTGTAGGTGTCCGGCCCGCGCCGCTCGCTGCGGTAGCCGCCGCTGCCGATATCGCGGAAGCGCTCGTTCTCGTCGTGGCGGATGAAGTAGTTGTTCTGATCGCGCACGATGATCCGGCCGGGCTCGCGGATGTAGGTCCGCCCGTCCTCGTTGAACTCGCGGCGGTCGCGACGCACGCGGTCGTAGTCGCGCACGTCCTCGTCGTCGGTGCTGAAGCCGCCGGGGATGTAGCCGGGACGGCCGGGACGGTTGAAGCCGTCGCGGTCGCGGTCGCCGACGCGGCCCGTCGGCACGCCGCGCGGATCGTAGCCCGGCTGCCCGGGCTGGGCGCCCGGCTGCGTGTCGGAACCGCGCAGCCCCGGCTGGCCGGGATTGCCCTGGCCCGGGCCGTCCGGTCCAGCGTCCCGATGCCGTCGAGCCCCCCGGCGGCGCCGGCGGGCCGGGCCGCCCCGGCGGCCCGAATGGCAATCCCAATGCCGCCCCGCCCAATGCCGCCC
>NZ_VRVH01000498.1:0-1992 GCF_008040095.1 Methylobacterium sp. WL6
GGTGCCGGACCGCCCCGTGCAGGCCGCGAGAATCCTCATCGTGCCGCCCCGCGCCGGCCCTCCGCGTCGCCTGAAATCGAGATGCTCATCGCGATGGAAGACCTCTGCCAATACGCCGACCGGCCCTTCGCCTTCGTGGGCCGCTACCTGCGGCGCCGGGCGTTGCCGCATGCGGTGATCCTGATCGCGGTGCTCGGCGCCGTCGGCTTCTCGGTCTCGACCGACTACGCGCTGAAGGGCGTGGTCGACGCGCTGAGCAAGGGGCCGCAGGCGAACCTCGTCTGGGGGGCGCTCGCGGTCCTCATCGCCTTCATCGCCGCCGACAACATGCTCTGGCGCGTGGCCTCGCTCGTCGGCTCGTTCACCTTCGTCGGCGTCACCGGCGACATCCGCCGCGACCTGTTCCGGCACATGACCGGGCACTCCCCGAGCTTCTTCGCCGACCGGCAGCCTGGCACGCTGGCCTCGCGCATCACCGCGACCTCGAACGCGATCTTCACGGTCGAGAACATGTTCGTGTTCAACGTGATGCCGCCCTGCGTCGCGGCCTTCGGCTCGATTCTCTACATCGGCAGCGTCAACGTCACGATGGCCCTGGTGCTGGCCGGCATCTTCGCCGCCGTGGTGGTGCTGATGTTCAAGATGGCGGCGGCCGGCAAGCCGCTGCACCACGACTTCGCCTCGAAGGCCGCGAGCGTCGACGGCGAGATGGTGGACCTCGTCGGCAACATGCCGTTGGTGCGCGCCTTCTCCGCGTTCAAGCGCGAAGGCGTACGCTTCGAGGGCACGATCGCCCAGGAGATGCGCGCGCGGCGCTCCTCGCTGCTCTACCTCGAGAAGCTCCGCATCGTGCACGCGATCCTCACCGTGCTCGCGGTGCTCGGCCTGCTCTACTGGGCGATCACCATGTGGGAGGCGGGGCAGGCGACCAACGGCCAGGTGGTGCTGGTCTGCACGCTGGGCATCCGCATCCTCGCCGCCACCCGCGACCTCGCCGTGGCGCTCGTCGACGCGACCCAGCACACCGCCCGCCTCTCGGAGGCGCTGCACACCCTGCTGCAGCCGCACGACCTGATCGACCACCCCGAGGCGGTGCCGCTCTCGGGCACCGGCGCGCGCATCGAGTTCCAGCACGTCGCCTTCGCCTACCCGGACGGGCGCTCGGTCTTCACCGACTTCGACCTCGTGCTCGAGCCCGGCCAGCGCGTCGGCCTCGTCGGCAAGTCGGGCGGCGGCAAGTCGACCCTGTTCTCGCTGATCCAGCGCTTCTACGAGGCCAAGGGCGGCAAGATCCTGATCAACGGCCAGGACATCGACCGGGTGACGCAGGAATCCCTGCGCGAGGCGATCACGGTCGTGCCGCAGGACGTGTCGATGTTCCACCGCACCCTGCGCGAGAACATCCGCTACGGCCGGCCGGAGGCCTCGGACGAGGATGTGTGGAAGGCGGCCGACGCGGCGCACTGCACCGACTTCATCAACGCCCTGCCGGAGGGCTTCGACACCATCGTCGGCGACCGCGGCGTCAAGCTTTCGGGCGGCCAGCGCCAGCGCATCGCCATCGCCCGCGCGATCCTCAAGGATTCGCCGATCCTGCTCCTCGACGAGGCGACCTCGGCGCTGGACGCCGAGTCGGAGGAGGCGATCCGCCACGCGCTCGCCAACCTGATGAAGGGCCGCACGGTCATCGCCATCGCCCACCGGCTCTCGACCCTCAAGGACTTCGACCGGATCGTGGTTCTGGAGGGCGGCCGCATCATCCAGGACGGCTCGCCGGACAAGCTGACCCATCTCGACGGGTTCTATCGCGAGCTGATGAAGAAGGAATCGATGTCGATGGGCGCGCTCGCCGCGGCCTGAGGCGGACGTCCCCTGCCCTCCCCCCTCTGCGGGGGAGGGTGGCCCGCGAAGCGGGTCGGGAGAGGGGAGCGACAGTTCCGGAGACGTCGCTCCCCTCTCCCGACCTTCGCTGACGCGAGGCCCACCCTCCCC
>NZ_VRVH01000499.1:0-1986 GCF_008040095.1 Methylobacterium sp. WL6
GCGCATCGTCGCGGCCCGCCCGCCGCTGCCCGCGGGCGCCGAGACGCTCCAGACCGTGCTCGGCGAGGCGGAGGCGCTCTCGACGCTGGGCGAGCGCGCCGGCGTGATGCGCCTGGCGCTGGCCGGCGGCGACACGGTGTTCGCGGCGATGCGGCGCCTGCCCGACGGCCAGGACCGGATCGCGGTGATGCAGTCGGTCGAGGCGCTGACCGCGACCTGGACGGGCCGCGCCCGGCACCAGGCCATCCTCGTCGCGGCGGCCGCCCTCGTCATCGTCGGGGTCGGCCTCGCCTACGGGCTCCAGAGCCGCCGGGCGAAGGCGATCGACAAGGTCTGCGAGCAGATCCGCCAGCGCCTCGACACCGCCCTCGGCCGCGGCGCCTGCGGCCTGTGGGACTGGGACATCCCGCGCGGGCAGATCTACTGGTCGGATTCGATGTACGCGCTGCTCGGCTACCGCCGCGAGCGCGAGTTCCTGTCGTTCGGCGACGTCAACGCCCTGGTCCACCCGGACGACGGCGACCTCTACAGCCTCGCCCGCGGGCTCGCCGCGAGCCAGACCGCGGTGGACCACGCGTTCCGCATGCGCGGCGCGAACGGCGCCTACATCTGGCTGCGCACCCGTGCCGAGGTGGTGCCGGACGTGACCGACGGCGGCCGCCACCTCGTCGGCATCGCCGTCGACGTCACCGAGCAGCAGCACCTCGCCGAGGCCAGCGCCACCAACGACATGCGCCTGCGCGACGCCGTCGAGGCGATCTCCGAGGCGTTCGTGATCTGGGACACGAGCAACCGCCTCGTCCTGTGCAATTCCAAGTTCCGCCACCTCCACGCGCTGAGCCCCGAGGACGCGCAGGTCGGCCGTCGCTACGACGAGGTGATGGGCCGCGGCGTGCTTCCGCAGATCCGGCGCGAGATGCCCGAGACCGACACCGCGAGCGCGACCGCCCGCACCTTCGAGGCGGAACTCACCGACGGCCGCTGGCTGCAGATCAGCGAGCGGCGGACCAAGGACGGCGGCTACGTCTCGGTCGGCACCGACATCACCAACCTGAAGCGGCACCAGGAGCAGCTCGTCGCCTCGGAACGCGAGCTGATCGAGACGGTCAAGGATCTCAAGCGGTCGCGCCGCACGCTGGAGCTGCAGACGCAGCAGCTCGCCGACCTCGCCGAGCGCTACCTCGACCAGAAGGCGGCGGCGGAATCGGCCAACCAGGCGAAATCCGAGTTCCTGGCCAACATGAGCCACGAGCTGCGCACGCCGCTCAACGCGATCATCGGCTTCGCGGAGCTGATGGCGAGCGAGCTCTACGGCCCCCTCGGCTCGGCGCGCTACGGCGAGTATTGCGCCGACATCCGCGCCAGCGGCGACTACCTGCTCTCGATGATCGACGACATCCTCCACATGTCGCGGATCGAGTCGCACCGCGTCCGGCTCGCGCGCCGCGAGATCGCCGTCGCGGCGGCGGTCTCCAACGCGCTCAAGCTCGTGTCCGAGCCGGCCCGGCAGAAGAACCTCCACGTCGCCGTCGACCTGTATCCCGGCCTCGCGCTGCTCGCCGACGAGCGCGCCCTGCAGCAGATCCTGGTCAACCTGCTGCAGAACGCCGTGAAGTTCACGCCCGCCAACGGCCGGATCGCGGTGCGCGCCCGCCCGGCCGGCGACCACGCCCACCTGTTCATCGAGGATACCGGGATCGGCATCCCCAAGGCGGCGCTCGCCAGGCTCGGCGCGCCGTTCTCGCAGGTCGAGACCAACCTCACCCGCAGCCACAAGGGCTCCGGCCTCGGCCTCGCCATCGCCCGCTCCATGGCCGAGCTGCACGGCGGCTCCCTGCGCATCCGCTCGGAGGAGACCGTCGGCACCATCGTCCTGGTGCGCCTGCCCCGCCCGACCAGCGAGCACCTCGCGACGGTGGCCGCGGAGGATGCCGGGCAGCAGACCGTCGCGGCGCTCCGCGAGGCGTCCGGGGCGAGCGCGCGGCT
>NZ_VRVH01000049.1:0-23528 GCF_008040095.1 Methylobacterium sp. WL6
CCGAGACGACCCGCCGCGCCGACCGGCAGGCGTCCCGCCGCAGCCGGACGGCGGAGATCCCGGCGCCCGCCCCCGACGATCGCAATTTCCTGGAGAAGTTCTTCGGCATCGAGCGCACCGCGACGCCGGCGTTGGCCTATGCCGCGCTGGAGACGCCCTCCCCCGCGAACCTGCCGCGCCAGCGGATCGTGCTCCCGGCCAACCCCGACCCGGCGGCGGTCGCGATCTACGACATCAGCGCGCGGATCGTCACGCTGCCCAACGGCACCAAGCTCGAGGCGCATTCCGGCCTCGGCGAGATGATGGACGACCCGCGCAACGTCCACGTGCGGATGAGGGGGGCGACGCCTCCCGGCACCTACGACCTCACCGAGCGCGAGGACCTGTTCCACGGCGTCCGCGCGATCCGGCTCACGCCGGTCGGCGGCACCGCCGCCGTCTACGGCCGGGTCGGGCTCCTCGCCCACACCTACATGCTGGGGCCGACAGGGGCCTCGAACGGCTGCGTGTCGTTCAAGGACTACCAGGCCTTCCTGCAGGCCTACCTGCGCGGCGAGGTCCAGCGCCTCGTCGTCGTGCCCGGCCGCGGCCAGGACGCGCCGCCGAGCGTCGCCCAGCAGAGCCCCCCGGCTCCGGCCCCGACGCCGGGCCGTTCGGCCCGGCTCGGCAACGACGTGTAGGGGGGCCGCCTCAGAGCGGCACCACGGGGCCCTTCTTCGCCGACAGCCCGTCGATTAGCTTCGGATCGAGCTTGGTGTGGGCCTGGACGAGCGCGTGCGGCGTCAGCGCCATCCACTGGCGCAGGGACAGGTCGGCGTAGCGCGGACTCTTGAACATCTCGAGGAAGGTCAGCGGCGTGTCGCCGGTGTTCTCGATGTAGTGGCCCATGGCGAACGGCACGTAGCCGACGTCGCCGCCCTGGTAGTCGAAGGTCCGCGCCTTCGACTCCGAGCCGAACACCGTCATCCGCCCCTTGCCGGAGAGGTAGTACTGCCACTCGTCGCCGTTCGGGTGCCAGTGCAGCTCCCGCATCGCGCCGGGTTCGAGTTCGACCAGCGCCGCGGCGATCGTCTCCGAGGCCGGGAAGTTGGTCGAATCGGTGATCCGCACCGTTCCGCCCTTCGTGCGGATCGGCTCCTGCGCCAGCATCCGGTGGCTGAACGACTTCGGGATCGGCCCGGCGCCCCCCATCCGGTCGCCCGCCAGCGGGCCGGGCTTCGGGCCGGGGAAGATGTAGAGCTCGCGCTCGGGGATGTTCGCGAAGGCGCTTTCCGGCAGGCCGAAGTTCTTGGCGAGCACCTCCTTCGGGGTGTGCGCCAGCCAGTCGGTGATCAGGAAGGTCGAGTCTTCCGAGAAGCCGCCATCGTCGAACACCAGCAGGAACTCGCAGCCGTCGACGTCGGATTCCAGCGCCTGGATCGAGTGCGGGATGCCGGAGGGGAAGTACCACAGGTCGCCCTCGCCGACGTCGTCCGCGAAGGTCCGCCCGTCCGGATCGATGGCGGTGATCCGGGCACGGCCCTTGATCATGTAGGACCACTCGGCCTCCTTGTGCCAATGCATCTCGCGCACCGCGTTGGCCTTCAGGCGCATGTTCACGCCCGCCATCGCCTTCGAGATCGGCAGCTCGCGCACCGTGGTCTGCCGGGCCCAGCCGCCCTCCTCCAGGCGCATGTGGCTGTCGGCGAACGACCATTTCAGGTTCGGCATCGTGCCGTGGTCGGTGGCGGGCGGCGCGACGGTATAGGGATCCTCGGCCTCGCGGGCGGGGTTGCGCGGCCCGAGGATGTCCGCCCCCTTGCCGGCGCGCTCGGGCATCGGCCCTTCGGCGGCGCGGGCACCGCCGGCGGCGAGCGCGGTGCCGGCGGCGATCAGGGTACGGCGTGAGATGTCGTTCATGCGGCCTGTCCGTGGATGCGATGGGTCGTGCGCCGTCGCCCGGCCCGGGTCCGTCGGTGGATCGTCGGCGTGGCGACGGCGTGCGCGGCAGGACAAGCCGCATGGTTGCGATCCGATCCCGCCATTCCCGGCATGGCTGCAACGCATGGCGGGCGAACCTGTCCGAACGGTCATCTTCCCGCGATCTCCCGGTCATCCGGGCGGGTGCAGGATGCGGACGACCGAATGATGGAGGGCAGCCCGACCGTGACCGTCCAAGCCCATTCCGCCCCGTCCCGGTCCGCGCTATGGACCGAACCCATGCGGCTCCTGA
Source organism: Methylobacterium sp. WL6 (assembly GCF_008040095.1). Classification (NCBI taxonomy): domain Bacteria; kingdom Pseudomonadati; phylum Pseudomonadota; class Alphaproteobacteria; order Hyphomicrobiales; family Methylobacteriaceae; genus Methylobacterium; species Methylobacterium sp. WL6. The sequence goes on from NZ_VRVH01000049.1 coordinate 2,213, forward strand.
TCATCGAGGACGATCGCGAGGCGGTCTCCTACCTCGTCAAGGCGTTCCGGGAGGCCGGGCACCTCGCCGACCACGCGACCGACGGCCTCGACGGCTACGGCCTCGCCTGCGACGGCGCCTACGACGTGCTGATCGTCGACCGGATGCTGCCGAAGCTCGACGGGCTTTCGCTGATCCGCTCCCTGCGCGAGCAGGCGGTGACGACGCCGGTGCTGATCCTGTCGGCGCTGGGGCAGGTGGACGACCGGGTGAAGGGACTGCGCGCCGGCGGCGACGACTACCTGCCGAAGCCCTACGCCTTCTCGGAGCTGCTCGCCCGCGTCGAGGTGTTGGCCCGGCGCGGCGGCTCGTCCGCCGCGAGCGCCGAGGCGACCGCCTACCGCGTCGGCGACCTCGAGCTCGACCGGCTCTCCCACCGGGTGACGCGGGCGGGCCAGGACGTCGCCCTACAGCCGCGCGAGTTCCGGCTGCTGGAGTACCTGATGCGCCATGCCGGCCAGGTCGTGACCCGGACCATGCTCCTGGAGCACGTCTGGGACTATCACTTCGACCCGCAGACCAACGTCATCGACGTGCACGTCTCGCGCCTCAGGGCCAAGCTCGACAAGGGTTTCGGCACGCCGATGATCCACACCATCCGCGGCGCCGGCTACATCCTGCGCGCCGACGAGGCGCGACCGCCATCATGATGCCCGCGAGGACGGATCGAGCCCGCGCGATCGCCGGCATCCTCGTCCCGTGACGCCGCACGTCCCGACCCCGGACAGCGCCTTCGTCCGCATCCAGAAGCTGTTCCGGACGACGGCGTTCAAGCTGTCGATCGCGTACCTCGTCGTGTTCGCGGCCTGCGCCGGGGTGGCGCTCGGCACCATCGCCTGGAGCGCCCGTCGCGTCCTCGACGACCAGATCGTCTCGACGATCGACGCCGAGATCAACGGGCTCGCCGAGCAGTACAACGGCGGCGGTCTGCGCCGGCTGATCTCCGCGGTCGAGCGAAGGGCGGCCGAGCCCGGCGCCTCGCTCTACCTCGTGACCACGGCCAACGGCGACCACGTGGTCGGCAACGTCGGCGACCTGCCCGCGAGCGTGCTGGCGACGCCGGGACAGGCGGAGACCGTCTACGGCCGCAGCCGCGAGACGCAAGGGCGCGAGACCCATCGCGCGATCGTGCGCATCTTCACGCTGCCCGGCGGCTTCCGGCTGCTCGTCGGCCGCGACGTCGAGGAGCGCGACCGCCTGCGCGGGGTGATCGCCAGCACCTTCGGCACCTCGCTCGCGGTCGTGGTGCTGCTCGGCGTGATCGGCGGCTGGGTGGTCGCCGGCCGGGTCCTCAAGCGGGTCGACGCGATGACCGAGACCGCCGGCACCATCATGGCGGGCGATCTCGGCCGCCGCCTGCCGGTCGCGGGCAACGGCGACGAGCTCGATCGCCTCGCCCAGAATCTGAACTTGATGCTGGAGCGAATCGGCGAGCTGATGCGCGGCCTGCGGGAGGTCTCCGACAACATCGCCCACGACTTGAAGACGCCGCTGACGCGCCTGCGCAACCGCGCCGACGAGGCGCTTCGCGGCGAGCGCTCGCCGGACGCCCTGCGCGCGGCGCTGGACGGGGTGATCGAGGACAGCGACGGCCTGATCCGGGTGTTCAACGCGCTCCTGATGATCGCGCGGCTCGAGGCGGGCAACGCCCGCGAGATGATGGCGCCGTTCGATCTCGGACCGTCCGTGCGGGCGATCGGCGAGCTCTACGAGGCGCTGGCCGAGGAGCGCGGCCAGCGCCTCGACGTGTCGGCGCCGGACGGCTTGCTCGTCGACGGCAACCGCGAGCTGGCGGGGCAGGCGCTCGCCAACCTCCTGGACAACGCGATCAAGTACGGCGCCGAGGCCCGCGGCGGGTCGCCGGGCGGGATCGTGATGGCGGCGTCGCGGATCGGCGCGGAGATCGTCGTCACGGTGGCAGATCGCGGCCCGGGCATCCCGGAAGCCGAGCGCGGGCGCGTCCTCGATCGCTTCGTGCGCCTGGAGGACGCCCGATCGGCACCGGGCTTCGGCCTGGGCCTGAGCCTCGTCGCCGCCGTCGTGCGCCTGCATCAGGGGCGCCTGACGCTGGAGGACAACGCGCCCGGCCTGCGCGTGGCAATCGCCCTGCCGGCGGCGGGCGACGCGAACCGGCAGAGCCCGGACGCTCCGTCGGAGGGCGGGGCCTGATCGCGACGGCGACTTTCGCCGGCCGGGACAGGGCGGCCTGCGCGACGAAGCGCGGACCAACCGGCACGCGATCGTCACCCGCCGGTGCGTCGGCCGGCAACCGGCACGATCGCGGGATGCGCGCCCTCAGCTCTCGGCGGTCGCTTCGTCGGTCTCCGAAGCCGCCTCGTCCTCGGACGCGTCCTCGTTCTCGAGTTCCGCATCGGCCTCCGCATCCGCGTCGGCGGACGTCGCCTTGGCAATGCTGATGAAGTCGCCCCGGCGGATCGCCTCGCCGCCCGAGGCCATGGTGCTGAGGTAGGCGTTCAGCGTGGCCGGCGCGACGTCGGGCAGGCGCTGCGCGATTTGGGCGGTGGACAGGCCCTGCGGGCCGGCGCTTTCCAGGAGGGCGCGGAGCCGGCCCTTCGCCGAGTTCGCCCGGGGACCGCGCGGGCCGCGCGTCGAGGTCTGGCCGGGCGTCGCGACGCGCTCGGCGCTCCTTCGCGCCGGGCCGTCGCCGAGCGACACGGCGGCATCGAGCGGCGTGTTGTCGACGATCGACCGCAGCGCCCCCTCGGCCATCTGCAGCTTTGCCAGCTCGGTCCCGATCCGCTCGTACTCGGCCTGAAGGAGATCACGGCGCTGGCTGATTTCCGCAAGTGCCTTCGTGATGGTGTGATCTTCTGCCATGGCCGCCTCTACTCTCGAATGGGGGCCATAACTCATAGGCGCCAAGACGGGTCAAGACCGGCAAGGGCATTGCCATCTGTACGTCAGGAAAACCGCCCTGCGGATGCCGACGCCCTGGCCTGAGGCCGCGGACCGGGTAAGACACGATCGCCGGGCCGCTGCGACGAGCCCGGCGCTGGAACGCATGCGATGACCGAAGACCCAGCCGCCGTCCCCCACGTCTCGATCGACGCGATCGCCGCGCGCTTCGAGCGCTGCGCCGCCACCATCGGGGTCGTCGGGCTCGGCTATGTCGGCCTGCCGCTCTGCCTCGCGGCGACGGAGGCCGGCTTCGCCGTCGTCGGCTTCGACATCGACGCCGACAAGCCGGCGATGCTGATGCGCGGCGAGACCTATCTCGAGCACATCCCGGCGCGGGCGGTGGCGGCGATGGCGGGAAGCGGCCGCTTCCGCGCCACGACCGATTTCGATAACCTGGCGCAGGTCGACGCGATCCTGATCTGCGTTCCGACGCCGCTCACCCGGCAGCGCGAGCCCGACCTGTCGTTTGTGCGCACGACCACGCAGGAGATCGCGAAGCGCTTGCGGCCGGGGCAGCTGGTCGTGCTCGAATCCACCACCTGGCCGGGAACGACCGATCAGGTCGTGCGACCGCTGCTCGAGGCGCTCACCGGCTATCGCAGCGGATCGGACTTCTTCCTCGCCTTCTCGCCCGAGCGCGAGGATCCCGGCAACCGCGCCTTCAGCACCGCGACGATCCCGAAGATCGTCGGCGGCGACGGCCCCGCGGCGGCGCGGCTCGCCGAGGCGCTCTATGCGCCGTTCGTCGCCCGCACGGTGATGGTGTCGTCTACCGCGACGGCGGAGGCGACGAAGCTCACCGAGAACATCTTCCGCGCCGTCAACATCGCCCTGGTCAACGAGCTGAAGGTGATCTTCGACGCGATGGGGATCGACGTCTGGGAGGTCATCGAAGCGGCCAAGACCAAGCCGTTCGGCTTCACCCCGTTCTATCCGGGCCCCGGCCTCGGCGGGCACTGCATCCCGATCGATCCGTTCTACCTGACGTGGAAGGCGCGCGAGTTCGGGATCGCGACGAAGTTCATCGAGCTCGCCGGCGAGATCAACCAGCAGATGCCGGGCTTCGTGCTCGACAAGCTGATCCGCGCCCTCGACACCCACGCCGGACGCGGCCTGTCGGGCAGCCGGATCCTCATCGTCGGCCTGGCCTACAAGAAGAACATCTCCGACATCCGCGAGAGCCCGGCGCTCAGGCTCTGGTCGATGCTGGAGGCGCGCGGCGCGCGGGTCGCCTACCACGACCCGTTCGTGCCCGCGGTTCCCGCGACACGGGAATACAGGACGCTACAGGGCGCGAGATCGGTCGCGCTGACGGACGGGACGCTGGCGTCGTTCGACGCCGTGCTGATCGTGACCGACCACGACGCGGTCGATTACCCCGCGATCTGCGGGAGCGCCTGGATCGTCGTCGATTGCCGCAACGCGCTTCGCAGCCGCGGGCTGACCGCGAAGATCGTGATCTCGGCGTGATGGCAGCGCGGTCTTCCCTCCCTCCTTTGCGGGAGGGGAAACGCACCCGACCTTCCGGTTCGATCCGACCTCCTAAGACAAATACGCCTTCAGGTTCTGGCGGATGCGGTCGAGCGGGATCTCGGCCGGGTCCGGCAGGGTGAACGTGGCGCCGGTGATCGTCTCGTAGGCGTTGATGTAGACGGCCGCCGTCTCCAGCACGATCTCGGCCGGGATTTCCGGGATCGGGTCGTTGTAGGGGTCGCAGCGCGCCACCACCCAGTTGCGGACGAAATCCTTGTCGAAGCTCTCCGGGGCCGCGCCGGCGGCGAAGCGCTCGGGATAGGTCTTCGCGAACCAGTAGCGGCTGCTGTCGGGGGTATGGATCTCGTCGGCGAGCACGATGCGGCCGTCGGCGTCGGTGCCGAACTCGTACTTGGTGTCGGCGAGGATCAGTCCGCGCCGCGCCGCGAGGTCCTGGCCGCGGGCGAACAGCGCGAGCGCCGTCTCCGATACGGTCCGCCACTGCGCCGGCGTGAGCAGGCCCTGGTCGAGGATCGCGTCGGCGGTCAGCGGCGCGTCGTGGGCACCGTCGGCGGCCTTGGTGGTCGGGGTGATGATCGCCTGCGGCAGCCGCTCGTTCGGGCGCATCCCGTCCGGCAGGGTATGGCCGTACATCGTGCGCGCGCCGGCCTTGTACTGCGTCAGGATCGAGGTCGCAGTGCTGCCGGCGAGGTAGCCCCGCACCACGATCTCCACCGGCAGGATGTCGAGGCGTTGCCCGACGAGCACGTTCGGGTCGGGATAGGCGAGGACGTGGTTCGGGCAGAGGTCGGCGGTCGCCTCGAACCAGTAGCGGGCGGTCTGCGTCAGCACCTGGCCCTTGAAGGGGATCGCGGCGAGCGCCCGATCGAAGGCGCTGATCCGGTCGCTGCTGATCAGGATGCGGCGCCCGTCCGGCAGGTCGTAGTTGTCGCGCACCTTGCCGCGATAATGGTTCGGCCATTCCGGCAGCGTCGCGTCCTCGAGGACTTGGTGGGCGTGCGGGGCGAGGGATGCCGTGTCCAAACCGGGTTGCTCCATCAGGCTGCGCGGATGACCGGACGCGGTGTGAACCAGCGCACGCGGCGTGACCAGCCCCCGCCTCCGATGCGGGGCGCGAGCCTTGCAGGACGGCGCCGCTCATGAAACCGCTCCGACCTGCGCGCGGTCCGCAGGCCCGGCTCGATCCGACGAACGTGAAGCGAGGGATTCTCGACGTGTCCCACACCCATCGACCGCCGCGCATCTTCGAGACCGTCGAGGGAGGGCGCCTCGCCGAGACCCGGACCGACCCCGCCTGGCGCCTGTGGGGGCCGTATCTCAGCGATCGGCAATGGGGCACGGTGCGGGAGGATTACAGCGCCGACGGCGAGGCCTGGGACTACCTGCCCCACGACCATGCCCGCTCGCGCGCCTATCGCTGGGGCGAGGACGGCATCGGCGGCTTCGCCGACAAGGACCTGAACTGGTGCCTGTCGCTCGCCCTATGGAACGGCCGCGACCCGATCCTCAAGGAACGCCTGTTCGGCCTGACCAATGGCGAGGGCAATCATGGCGAAGACGTCAAGGAGCTGTACTACTACCTCGACGGCGTCCCGACCCACGCTTACATGCGGATGCTGTACAAGTACCCGCACGACGCGTTTCCGTATTCTCACCTGACCGAGGAGAACGCGCGCTGCGGCCTCGACGACCGCGAGTTCGAGCTGATCGATACCGGCCTGTTCGACGCGGGCCGCTACTGCGACGTCACCATCGAGTACGCCAAGGCGGGGCCCGACGACGTGCTGATGCGGGTGACCGCAATCAACCGCGGCCCGGATGAAGCGACGCTGGCGCTGCTGCCGCAGCTGTTCTCGCGCAACACGTGGTCGTGGGCGAACGGCCCGCGCCCCGACCTGCGGCTCGCCGCCGACGGCACCGTGCTCGCCGTCCACCATGCCATGCCGGCGATGCGGCTCCATGCCGACGGGGCACCGGAATGGCTGTTCTGCGAGAACGAGACCAACGCCCACCGCCTGTTCGGCGCGCCGCAATCCGGATACCCGAAGGACGGAATCGGCCGTCGCGTGGTCGACGGGGAGATGGACGCGGTCAATCCTGACCGGTCCGGCACCAAATGCGCCGGCGTTCACCGGCTGACCATCGCGCCGGGCGGCGAGCAAAGCGTGCGCCTGCGCTTCCGCATCGCGGAGGCGTCCGGCGACGCCTTCGCCGACTTCGACGCGGTGTTTTCCGCCCGCATCGCCGAGGCCGACGCATTCTACGCCGCGTTGCAGGCCGACATCGCGGATGCCGACCGCCGGGCGGTCCAGCGCCAGGCCCTGGCCGGGATGCTGTGGTCGAAGCAGCTCTACCATTACGACGTGCGCGAGTGGCTCGACGGCGACCCGGCCCAGCCGGCCCCGCCCGAGGCGCGCAAGGCCGGCCGCAACGCCGATTGGCGCCACGTGCGGGCGCACGACATCATCTCGATGCCGGATGCCTGGGAATACCCGTGGTTCGCCTCCTGGGACCTCGCGCTCCAGAGCCTCGTCTTCGCGACGATCGACCCCTATTTCGCCAAGGGGCAGATCCTGCTGCTGCTCGACGACGCCTACGGCCACCCCAATGCCGAGGTGCCGGCCTACGAGTGGAACTTCTCCGATGCCAATCCGCCGCTGCACGCCTTCGCCGCGTGGCGGGTGTTCTCCCTCGACCAGGCGCTGACCGGGCGGCCGGACCACGACTTCCTGCTCCGGGTGTTCAACAAGCTGACGATGAACTTCACCTGGTGGGTGAACCGCAAGGACGCATCCGGGCGCAACCTGTTCCAGGGCGGCTTCCTCGGGCTCGACAACATCGGCCTGTTCGACCGCTCGAAGCCGATCGCGGGCGGGGCGCTGACGCAGTCGGACGCGACCGCCTGGATGGCGATGAACGCGCTCGAGCTGATGCGGATTGCGGTGGAGCTTGCGCTGCGCGATCCCGCCTACGAGGACATGGCGGAAAAGTTCTTCGAGCATTTCCTGCTGATCGCCGATGCCGCCGCGCGCAGGGGCGGCCTCTGGGACGAGGCCGACCAGTTCTTCTACGACGTGATCGAGACGCCGGGCGGCGAGCGCATCCCGATCCGCGCCCGCACCCTCGTCGGGTTGATCCCGATCTGCGCGGTCGCCGTGCTGCGCGAGACCGACCTCGTGAAGCTGCCCGGGCTGCAGAAGCGGCTGCGCTTCTTCCTGGAGAACCGGCCCGACCTCGCATCCCTGGTCTCGCGCTGGCAGGAGCCGGGCGAAGGCGGCACGGCCCTGCTGTCGCTGCTGCGCGGCCATCGCCTCAAGGCGCTGCTGCGGCGGATGCTCGACGAAGGCGAGTTCCTGTCGCCGCACGGTATCCGCGGCGTCTCCAAGGTCTACGAGCGCACGCCGTTCCACTTCGTCTGGGACGGGGCCGACCTGACCCTGCCCTACGAGCCGGCCGAGTCGCGGACGCGGCTGTTCGGCGGGAACTCGAACTGGCGCGGGCCGATCTGGCTGCCGATCAACTACCTGCTGATCGACGGCCTGCGCCGGTTCCACCGCTATTACGGGCCCGACTTCCGGGTCGAGGCCCCGACCGGCTCAGGGACCTTCCTGTCGCTGCAGGAGATCGCCGACGAGCTGGCGAACCGCATGATCGGGCTCTCGACCCGCGGGCCGGACGGGACGCGCCCGTTCCAGGCGACGAGCAGGCTGGAGCAGGAGGACCCGCATTTCCGCGACCACGTGCTCTGCTACGAGTACTACCACGGCGACACGGGCCGGGGCCTCGGCGCCTCGCATCAAACCGGCTGGTCGGGCCTGGTCGCGCTGCTGATCCAGCAATGCGCGCTCGGTCCGATCCACGCGCTGTCGCCCTCGGGCGCCTCGTGACTACTGGGTGAGCCGCAGTGTGCCGATGCTGGCCGCGATCTGGTTGAAGGCCGAGATGAGGCTGTTCGAATCGTTGGCGACGAACGATTGGGACGCCGTCGTCGCGCAGTTACTCAGGAGGTTCAGGCCGGCACTGTCGATCGGGTCCGAGGGCACGCTGAAGCCGATCGTGTAGATCGAGATGCCGGCGCTCTTGGCGTTGCTGCAGGCCAGGGCCGTCAGCGCGTCGAGGGCGGCGCGTGCGTTGCTCGCGTTCGTGACGTTCTGGTTGCCGGGCGGGAGCCGCGGATTCGGCGTCGAACCGTCGACGTTCTGGAAGTAGCCGGCGGCGAAATACATCGACTGATTGAACGGCGAGTAGCCGTTCGTCGCCCAGCTGTTGGCGCCGTCGGTCATCAGGATGATGATCTTGTTGACCGTGCTCGACGCGTAGGGCGCACCGTCGGCGAAGACGCTGCTCGGCGACAGCGTCCGCCAGCCCCACATCAGGCCCTCGTGGATGTTGGTCGATCCGAGCGGCGCCATCGCGTTGATCAGCGACTTCAGCGTTGCCGTGCTGCTGGTCAGCCGTTGGAGCGGGCGGGTGGTGCAGCCGAAATTCGGGCCGTTCGGGATGCCGGTATAGCTGTTCGACGCGGTCGGCGATGCGTCGCGGGCGTTGACGTACTTGCAGGCGCGGCCCTCGGCGGCGGCGAAGGTGGTGCTCGACTGCGACTGGCTCGCACAGCTGTTGGCGTTGGTGTAGTCGTCGATGTAGCTGTTGAAGCTGAACGCGGAATTGTTGTTGTAGCCGGCGAAGGTCGTGCTGCCATCGCCCGGCTCGTCGGGCGCGAACATCGGCACGTAGTACGAGCTTGGGTTCGAGCTCGTCGGCGCGCCGTCCTGGACGTTGAGCGGATAGGGCAGCGTTTCCAGGCACCCGGCCCAGCCCCAGCCCGAGTAGGCGCTCTGCAGCGCCGTGAAGAGGCCGAAGCGGTTGGTGAAGCCGGCGGAGGCCGGTGCGATCACGTTGGTCCAGTGATAGGCCGACTTGCCGTTCTGGTCGATCCAGGTGGCATAGCGGTAGGCGGCCGGATCGACCGCGACCGCGGCGGCGAACGGCACGATCGAGATCTTGGTGCCAGTGGCGAAGGCGGCGTTGGTGTACACGTAGTCGACGAAGTTCGTCGCCGCCGTCTGCACCGCCTGGAGCTTGCTCTGGCCGCCGCTCGATTCCGCCATCGAGCCGGTGTTGTCGAGCACCAGGGCAATCTCGAAGGTCTTGGGCACCGGGGTGGCGCAGCGCGCCGACCCGCCCGGGCGCGGGGCCGTCACGCCCGTGATGCGGCTGTAGAAGACCGGCGAGACCATGTGCGTGGTCAGGGTGATCTGGCGCGGGTTCGCCGTCACCGCCAGCGGGTCGACCGTGAGGCCGGTCGCGCCCATGTAGCCCGCCATCATCGCGACGGCCTGGGTCTGGAGAGCCGGGTTCGTCGTCGCCATCGGCGTCTGGCACAGAGCGAGGGCGGTGGCGTCGGTCGCGGCCTGGAGCTTGGTCTCCATGTAGGTGGCGAAGCCGTAATCGATCGCGGCGCCGGTGAAGCCGAGGAGCGGCAGCGCGAGCAGCCCGAACAGCAGGACGACGTTGCCGTCGCGCTGCCGCGCGAAGCGGCCGAGATGTCGGCGCATCGAGATCCTTCGAGGTGTCGAGCGGGCCGGGGTCACGGGCATGCTGCGCCTCCCGGCATCCAGACTTCGGTGTAGGTGGATTTGGCGGGCTGCCCGCCGCGCGCCGGCCAGGGCATGCTGGATTTGAGCGTGATCGTGCTCGTGGCGCCGTTGACGAGCTTGACCAGCGCCGAGCCGAGCATCGGCGTGTAGGGCATGCTCACCTCGGTGAGGACGTAGCGGACCCCGTTGGTGCGGAATCCGGTCGGCACGGTGAGGTCGGAGGCGGCGCCCGTGGCGCGGGGCGACGCGTTGGCGTTGGCGGTGCTGGAACAGACCCGCGGGATCAGGTTGAGGTTCGTGAGGTCGACCGCCATCGCGCTCACCACGATCTTCACGCCGCTGGCGTCGAACGGCTTCAGCACCAGGGTCGAGGTGGCGAGGATGTCGCGCATCAGCGACGCGTCGATCGGGTTCTGGGCGTCGCCCTGCGCAGTCAGGTCGGACACCGTCCGGGCGAGCTGCGTGACCTTCCGCCAGTTGTCGACGGCGTGGGCGTACTCCGAAAGGCCCACGAAGATCGCGAGCAGCACGGGCAGGATCAACGCGAACTCGATCGCGGAGACGCCGCCGGACGCGCGTGCGAACCGAGCGAAGGCCCGCTCGGACGCGCCTGGGCTATGAAGAGGGGAAAACCGCACCATCCCGGCCCTCAGCATCCGGTCGAGGCGGTGGTCTGGTACGGCTCGGTGCGGAACACGGCCGTGGACTGCAGCAGATGCGTCCCATCGGCGAAGCTCATCTGGGCGAGGTCGAGCAGGCTGAAGAACACCGGCACCTTGACGGCCGCGGTGACGACGACGATCGATCCCGGCTTCGCGCAGGCGTAGCTCGTCCCGAAGCCGTTGTTCCAGGTCCTCGTGGTGGCGTTCATCGGCGTCGCGCTCGACCCGGCCGCGAACGAGCTCGCCAGCGACACGTCGATCTTCACGCTCGAGCAGTCGAACAGCGTGAAGGCCCGGTTGGCGCCGGTTCCGCACATCGCGTCGTTGAGCTTCTGCAGCAGGACCGCCGCGCTGGTCGTCCCGCTGTTGGCGATCTGGAACTGGCCGGTGAACAGGCCGCGCACAGCGTTCTGGACGGTGCGGTCGAAGTTCTGGCCGGCCCAGATCACGAACGCGATCTGGATGATCGCGCCGACCAGCGCCAGGAAGGGCAGCGACACGAGGGCGAACTCGACCGCCGCGGCCCCCTTGGCGGCGGCGGCGAACGTGCGGATCGACGACGGACGAAATGCGCGGACGAGGCGGCGAGGCATGACACCTGAGGCGGATGAAATACGTTATTCAGACGCTATCCACCCGAAGATCTAAACCAAAGTTGAATCACCCTACCAACCCTAGATGACATCCTGCGGCGTCATCACGACATGAGCACAACCCTCGGTCGCACAAAGCGCCCCCTCATCTAGGACAATAAGGCGATCGTCCGGGATAAAGACTTGCGGAGAGCCGCGCATCGCGTCGGCCGGGAAAATATGACTTTCCGCCGTTCGCGATCTGCTCGATCCGTGAGCGACGATGCTTTCGAAGCCGGATCGAAAAAGGCCCCGGATGCGCGATCCGGGGCCTTCACGATATCTGGAGCAGATGCCGACGGCGCCCGGAGGGCGGGTGCTGCCTAGAACGGGATGTCGTCGTCGAGGTCGTAGTTGCCGCGTGAACCGCCGCCGCCCGCGGGCGCCGGGGGCTGACGCCGCTCGCTGCCGCTCTGGGAACGGCCGCCGCCATACTCGCCACCGCCGCCGCCGCGGCTGACCTGGCCGCCGCCCTCGTCGTCGGCCGCCATCTCGCCACCGCCGCCGCGCCCGTCGAGAATCGTCATCTCGCCGCGGAAGCGCTGGAGCACCACCTCGGTGGTGTACTTCTCCACGCCGGAATTGTCGGTCCACTTCCGGGTCTGGAGCTGGCCCTCGATGTAGACCTTCGAGCCCTTGCGCAGGTACTGCTCGGCCACGCGGGCGAGGTTCTCGTTGTAGATCACGACCGAGTGCCACTCGGTCTTCTCCTTGCGCTCGCCCGACGCCTTGTCCTTCCACGACTCGGAGGTCGCGAGGCGCAGGTTGACCACCGGATCGCCGGAGCCGAGGCGGCGCGTCTCGGGATCGCGCCCGAGATTGCCCACCAGAATGACCTTGTTGACGCTGCCCGCCATCGCTCTCTCCTTCGCCGTCGGATCTCACAGGGCTCGGTCCGGCCGAACCCGCGGGTGCTCTTCATGAGCCTCGGGACGAGCCCGGGCAACCGGCGCAGCGGCGCTTGTCCCCATCACCCACACGCGGCGCCGGCCTCCTGTGTTCTATCTTTGTTCCGATTACGCGGCAAGCCGGAGCCGCATCGCGCGGCGCCGGCTGCGAAGTCCCGCTCAGGCGACGTGGACGATGAGCTTGCCGAAGTTGCGGCCCTTCAGCAGGCCGATGAAGGCCTCGGGCGCGTTCTCCAGGCCCTCGACGACGTCCTCGCGGTACTTCACCGATCCATCCGCGATCCAGCCGCCGACCTCCCGCTCGAAGGCGTCGATCTGGCTCGCGAAATCCCAGACGATGAAGCCCTGGATCCGCAGGCGCTTGGTCAGCACCGCGCGCATCAGCAGCGGCGAACAGTCGGGGCCGGGCGGCAGCTCGGTGGCGTTGTAGCCGGCGATCAGGCCGCAGACCGGCATGCGCGCGAAGTCGTTCAGCAGCGGCAGCACCGCCTCGAAGACCGCGCCGCCGACGTTCTCGAAGTAGACGTCGATGCCCTTCGGGCAGGCGGCGGCCAGCGCGCCGGGCAGGTCGTCGGAGCGATGGTCGACCGCGGCGTCGAAGCCGAGCTCGCGCGTGAGGTAGGCGCACTTCTCGGGGCCGCCCGCGATGCCGACGGCGCGCGCGCCCTTGAGCTTGGCGATCTGCCCGACGAGCGACCCCACCGGCCCGGCGGCGGCGGCCACCACCACGGTCTCGCCGGGCTTCGGCTCGCCGATGTTGAGGAGCCCGGTATAGGCGGTCATGCCGGGCATGCCGAGGACGCCGAGCGCCGTCGTCGGCGGTGCGACCGCGGGATCGACCTTTCGCAGGCCCTTGCCGTCGGACACCGAGAACTCCTGCCATCCGCCGAAGGCCTGGACCAGGGTTCCGACGGGGAAGTCCGGGTGCTCGGAGCGCATCACCTCGCTCACCGTCCCGCCGGTCATCGGCTCGCCGATGCCGACCGGCTGCGCGTAGGATTTCGCCGCGCTCATCCGGCCGCGCATGTAGGGGTCGAGCGAGAGCCAGCGTGTGCGCAGCAGGATCTCGCCGGCGCGCGGCGTCGGGACGACGGCCTCCTCGAGGCGGAAGTTCTGCAAGGTCGGCTCGCCGTGCGGACGCGCGGCGAGGACGATGCGGCGGTTCTTGGCGGCCATGCCGGGTCTCCGTGAGGGTCGAGGATCGATCGGCTTATCATGTCGCAGCGGCGAGGCCCGATGTCACCGTCGCGCGCGTTCCGCGTTGCCCGATCGAACCGATCCCCAAACCCGAGAGCACCCGCATGCGCGTCGGATCCGGCCTCGCCCTCGCCATCGCGTCGATCACTCTCGCCGGCCAGGCCGCCGCGGCGCAGGACCCGCTGGCGCGCTATCGCCAGGCGTCGCGCGTGCTCGTCCTGTCCGCCCCGGATGCCGACGATCGCCGGCTCGCCGAGCAGCGCGCCGCCGTGGAGGCGGCGCGTGCCGGGTTCGGCGAGCGGGATCTCGTGGTGGTCGAGGCGGTGGGCGAAGGGGAAAGCGCCGCGGCGATCCGGCGGCAGCTGCGCCTTCCCGCCGACGCGTTCCGCGCGGTGCTCGTCGGCAAGGACGGCGGCGCCAAGATCACGGCGGCGGACCCGATCCCGGCACCGCGGCTGTTCTCGACGATCGACGCGATGCCGATGCGCCGGGACGAGATGCGCCGCCAGCGCTGAGCCGAAACAAAAAAGGGCCGCCCGCGGGCGGCCCTCTTTCTCGTTCCCGTCGTCGATCCGCTCAGTAGCAGCGCTCGACCAGCACGCGGCGATAGCCGTACGGCGTCCAGCGGACCCGGGGAACGGTCACGCACTCGCCACCGTAACCGTAACCATAGCCGCCGTAGGCGGCCGGGGCGTAGCCATAGCCGTAGCCGTAACCCGGGTAGCCGTAGCCGCCGTATCCCCCGTAGAGGCCGCCGGCGGCGAGGCCGAGGCCGACACCGAGACCCAGGCCGCCGAGGCCGTACCCGTAGCCGCGGCCGTAACCGTAGCCCCGATATCCGCCGAAGCCGCCGCGATAGCCGCCGAAACCGCCCCGGAAGCCGGCGCCGCGGAACCCGCCGAAGCCGCCGCCACGAAACCCGCCGAAGCCGCCGCCGTGAAACCCACCGCCATGGAAGCCACCGCCGAAGCCGCGCGCCTCGGCCGACGCCGGCAGGTAAGCGAGCGCTCCGATCATCAACGTCGAAGCAAGAAGAAGACGCTTCATCAAACCATCTCCAGAAGAGTCGTGACCGTAACCCCCATCGTCCGAGAAACGCGCAGGCGCCGATTTCGGTTCAGGCTGCGACATTCGAAACCGCCTCCTCGCTGCGGCCATCGCGGCTGCTTGAAAAGCGTCGCATTCTGAGGTGAGGAGACGCGCCGCAGGCGTGCGAATGGCTCGGCTGCTTCGGGGCCTCACGATGATGTTACGTTCGACCCTAGCGGCGGCTCTCGCATTCCTGGCCGTCTCGAGCGGCGGCGCGCGCGCGGAGACTGCCGTCCCCGAGGCCTGCCGGCCGATCCAGGCGCAGGGCGACAGCTTCACCGTGTGCACCGTCGATCTCCGCCGCCAGCGCGTGCGGCTGTTCTGGCTCGGCGCCGACGGGCAGCCCTATTCGTCGCTCTCGGCGCTCGCCGAGAAGCAGGGCCCGCGCCTGAGCTTCGCGATGAACGCCGGCATGTACGACAAGGGCCAGGCCCCGGTCGGCCTCTACGTCGAGGACGGCCGCGAGATGAAGGGCGTCTCGACCGCCAACGGGCCGGGCAACTTCCACCTCAAGCCGAACGGCGTGTTCTACGTGAAGGGCGAGCGCGCCGGCGTGCTCGACACCGGGCACTACCTCAAGGCACGCCTGAGGCCTGACTTCGCGACGCAGTCCGGCCCGATGCTGGTGATCGACGGGCAGATCCACCCCAAGATCTCCGCCGACGGGCCGAGCCAGAAGATCCGCAACGGCGTCGGCGTCCGCGACGACGGGCGGGTGGCGGTGTTCGCGATCTCGGAGCATCCCGTCACCTTCGGCGCCTTCGCGCGCCTGTTCCGGGACGACCTCGGCTGCCGCAACGCGCTGTTCCTCGACGGCAGCGTGTCGAGCCTCTACGCGCCGGCGCTCAAGCGCAGCGACATCAGCCGCCCGCTCGGGCCGATGGTCGGGGCGGTCGCACGATAGGGACGGCCCGACTCAGCGGCGGGTCGCATCCATGCGCAGGCCGTGCTCGGGCCGCAAGGTCACCCGGTGCAGCGGCGTCATCGGCGGATGGTCGGCCGGCATCCGGAACCGCACGGCGCGGACGATGTGGGCCAGCACGATCACCGCCTCCTGCAGCGAGAAGCTCTGACCGATGCAGACGCGCGGGCCCGCCCCGAACGGCAGGTAGGCGAAGCGCGGGATCGCGTCGCGGTTCGCACCGAGGAACCGTTCCGGCACGAAGGCGTCCGGATCGTCCCATAGGGTGCGGTGCCGGTGCAGCACGTAGGGCGCGACCAGCACCATCGACCCGCGCGGCACTTTGATGCAGCCGAGGCGATCGTCGCGGATCGCCTGGCGGCTGAGGAACGGCACCGGCGGGAACAGGCGCATCGCCTCCTCCATCACCGCCTTGGCGAAGGGCAGCGCCTCGATCGCGACGTCGCCGTCGCCCGCCGCGTCGACCTCGGCCTCGAGGCGCTCGCGGGCGGCGTCGTCCTTCGCCAAGCAGTACAGCGCCCAGGTCAGGGCATTCGCCGTGGTCTCGTGCCCGGCGGCGATGAAGGTGACGATGTTGGCCTGAACCTCGAGGTCGGTGAGGCCCTTGCCGGTCTCGGGGTCCTGCGCCGCCAGCAACAGCGTCATCAGGTCCTGCGGCGCGCCGCCGGCCGCCAACAGCGCCTTGCGGCGGGCGATCAGCTCCTCGACCACCTCGGCGAAGTAGCGCCCCGCCGGCCGCGCCCGCAGGCGTCCGAGCCGGGGCACGAAATCGGGCACGCCGAACACGTCGAGCGGGTCGATCGGCCCGACGGCCTCGAGGAAGCGGGTGATCGCCCGCCCGAGCGCATCGGGATCGCCGGGCAGGCCCTGGGTGAAGATCGTCCGCTCCAGCACGTCCAGCGTCACGCGGGTCATCTCCAGCGCGACGTCGACCTGCGTGCCGTCGCGCCGGACGAGGCGGCGGGCGAGCTTGGCGCCGGACGCGTTCATCGCATCGGAAAAACCCTGCACGGTGCGCGCCGAGAAGATCGGCGCCAGCGTCCGCCGCTGCAGCTTCCAGGCGTCGCCCTCGGCGCTGAGCAGGCCGTTGCCGAGCCCGGGCGCCAGGACGCGGCGCTGGAGGTCGTCCTTGCGGTAGTTGCCGACGTTCTCGACGAGGAGGTAGCGAATCAGTGCCGGGTCGCTGACCACGGTGATGCGGCCCATGGCGCCGTCGCCGGCCACCACGGGGGCGGTGAAGTGATCCTCCATCCAGGTGGTGATCGGGTTCTTGCGCGCCGCCTTGAGGAACTCGAACAGGCCCATCGCCGTGCGGCGCGGCGCCGGCACCGGCGGCCGGAAGCGGGACGCCACCGGCGCATCCGTGTCGATCGCGATCGTCGCCGTCATTCGGGCGCCATCCTTGCTTGGCGCGACGGGGAACAGGCCGCCGCGTTTGTCGGGACACGGCCGGAAAAGCGCCTTCGCGATTTGCCGCCGCCTGTCGTAGGTAGGCACCGCACCGCACCGAACGTAGAGGCCACGATGTCGCCGCAGCCCGAGACCGCCACCCGCACGGAATCCGACACTTTCGGGCCGATCGAGGTTCCGGCGCACCGGTATTGGGGGGCGCAGACCCAGCGCTCGATCCAGAACTTCAAGATCGGCACCGAGCACATGCCGGCGCCGCTCGTCCACGCGCTGGGCCTCGTCAAGCAGTCGGCCGCCCTGGTGAACCAGGATCTCGGCGGCCTCGACCCGAAGGTGGCCGAGGCGATCGCGGCGTCGGCGGCCGAGGTGGTCGAGGGCCGGCACGACGACGAGTTCCCGCTGGTGGTGTGGCAGACCGGATCGGGCACCCAGTCCAACATGAACGCCAACGAGGTGATCGCCAGCCTCGCCAACGAGCGGCTCGGGGGCAAGCGCGGCGGCAAGTCGCCGGTCCACCCCAACGACCATTGCAACCGCGGCCAGTCCTCGAACGACGTCTTCCCGACGGCGATGCACATCGCGGTCTCGCGCGAGATCACCGAGCGCCTGATGCCGGCGCTGACGCACCTGCACACCGCGCTCGACGCGAAGGCGAAGGCCTTCGAATCGATCGTCAAGATCGGCCGCACCCACCTGCAGGACGCGACCCCGGTCTCGCTCGGCCAGGAATTCTCGGGCTACGCCGCGCAGGTCGCGCTCGGCGGCTCGCGCATCGCGGCGACGCTGCCCGGCGTGCTGGCGCTGGCGCAGGGCGGCACCGCCGTCGGCACCGGGCTGAACGCGCATCCTGAGTTCGCCGAGCGCTTCGCCGCCAAGGTCGCGGAGCTGACCGGCCTGCCCTTCACCTCGGCCGCCAACAAGTTCGAGGCGCTGGCGACCCACGACGCGCTGGTGTTCACGCAGGGCGCGCTCTCGGCGCTCGCCGCCGGCCTGTTCAAGATCGCGCAGGACATCCGCCTGCTGGCATCCGGCCCGCGCTCCGGGCTGGGCGAGCTGTCGCTGCCGGAGAACGAGCCGGGCTCCTCGATCATGCCGGGCAAGGTCAACCCGACCCAGTGCGAGGCGCTGACGATGGTCTGCGCGCAGGTGATCGGCAACGGCACCACGGTGAGCTTCGCCGGCAGCCAGGGCAACTTCGAGCTCAACGTGTTCAAGCCGGTGATCGCCAACGCGGTGCTGCAGTCGATCCGCCTGCTCGCCGACGCGGCGGTGAGCTTCACCGACAACTGCGTCGTCGGGATCAAGGCCAACGAGGACAAGATCGCCGACCTGATGAGCCGCTCGCTGATGCTGGTGACCGCGCTCGCGCCCTCGATCGGCTACGACAAGGCCGCCGAGATCGCCAAGACGGCGCACAAGAACGGCACCACCCTGAAGCAAGAGGCCCTGCGCCTCGGCTACGTGACGGAGGCCGAGTTCGAGCGCGTGGTGCGGCCCGAGACCATGCTGGCCCCGAGCGCCGAGTAGGCCGAAGCCGAGACCCGGGAGATCGACGCGATGGCCGAGATCATCAACCTGCGCCAAGCCCGCAAGGCACGCCTGCGGGTCGAGAAGGACGAGAAGGCGGCCGACAACCGCATCGCCTTCGGCCGCCCGAAGAAGGCCTGGACCCTCCAGGAGCGCAAGACAGCGATCGAGGTCGCCCGCCACGAGGGCCACAAGCTGGTCGGGCCGGATCCGGAGACCTGAGCGAGGGTGCGCCGCCGCGCGACGTCCGTTTCCCTGGAGGGAGCCACGGCGTTCACCGATCTCGTCCGATCCAAGTGGATTGCTTCTGATACCGCTTCACTCCGTCATCCCGCGGCTGCGCAGCAGGGCCCGGGATGACGGGGAAGGTTGGGAAGGGAGGGAAGAGCCCGCGGTGAGCATCACCAAGCGCTCGGTGATGATCGCCGGCCACCGCACCAGCGTGTCGCTGGAGGATCCGTTCTGGACCGCTCTGTGCGAGATCGCAGCAGCACGCGGCCAATCGGTGCAGGCGCTGATCGGGGCGATCGATGCCGGCCGCGACGGCCAGAACCTGTCCTCGGCGATCCGGGTCTTCGTGCTGGCGTCATTTCGCGAGCGGGCACCCTGACCGGTCGTCAGCGCCGGATGTCGCGAAGGCTGAGCGAGGCGGCCGGCACCGCGCCGGAGGCGGTCGACGTCGTCGTGCTCACCCATTGCCACACCGACCACATCGGCGGGCTGATGCGCGACGGGCATCCGGCATTCCCGAACGCGCGCCTCGTCGTCGGCGCGACCGAGTACGAGTTCTGGGCGAAGCCCGAACGGCTCGCGGCGGCGCCATCGAGCAACGAGCACGCCTCGGCGCTGGTGTTCCGCACCCACCTCATGCCGCTCGCCGCAAGGACGCGCTTCGTGAAGGATGGCGACGAGGTCGTGCCGGGCATCCATGCGCTCGCGGCCTACGGGCATACGCCCGGCCACCTTGCCTTCCACGTCGAGAGCGAAGGGCGGCGGATGCTGATCTGGGGCGATTGCGCCCACCACGAGGTCGCCTCGCTCGCCGAGCCCGGCTGGCACGCCCTGTTCGACATGGACAAGGCCGCGGGCGCCGCGACGCGCCGGCGGATCTACGACATGGCGACCACCGACGACCTCGTCGTCGCCGGCTACCACACCTCGTTCCCCTCGCTCGGCTACGTCGGGCGCAGCGGCACCGGATATCGCTGGATCCCGGTCACCTATCAGCTCGAACGCTGAGGTTCGTCACTCCGCCGCCTGCAGCGCCGGCTCGGCCGATCGCCCGATCGCGGCCGGCCGCGGTCCGCCGGTCGCCCAATCCAGCAACTCCACCGTGTGGACGATCGGGATCGCGGTGCCCTTCCCGATCTGGGTGGCGCAGCCGATGTTGCCGGTGGCGATCACGTCGGGGCGCATGCGCTCGATGTTGGCGACCTTGCGCGCCCGCAGCTTGCCTGCCAGCTCCGGCTGCAGGATGTTGTAGGTGCCGGCCGAGCCGCAGCAGATGTGCCCCTCGGGCACGTCCTTCACGGTGAAGCCCGCCTGCTTCAGCAAGGCCTTCGGCTCGGTGCGGATACCCTGGCCGTGCTGCATCGAGCAGGCGGAATGGTAGGCGACGACGAGGTCGCTCTCGATCACCGGCGCGATGCCGAGCGTGGCGACGAACTCAGTGACATCGTTGGCCAGCGCCGAGACCCGCGCCGCCTTGTCGGCATAGGCCGGGTCGTCGCGGAACATGAATCCGTAATCCTTGATCGTCGTGCCGCAGCCGGACGCCGTGACGAGGATCGCGTCGAGCCCCGCGCCGTCGGCCTCCGCGATCCAGGCGTCGATGGTGCGCTTGGCCTGGGCATGCGAATCGCCCGTCCTGCCCATGTGGTGGGTGAGCGCGCCGCAGCAGCCCTCCCCGTCCGCATGCACCACCTCGACGCCGTGCCGGTTCAGCAGGCGGATCGCCGCCGCGTTGAAATCGGGGCGCAGCACGCTCTGGGCGCAGCCGCGCAGCAGCGCCACGCGCTTCCTCTCGGCCCGGGCGCCGACGGCCGGGAAAGTCGCGGGCCGGTTCGTCGGCTCGCGGCCCGGCAGCGCGGCGGGCGCGAGGTCGAGCATCGCGGCGAGGCGGTTGCCGACCCGCGGCAGGCGCGCGACCAGCGGCTTGAACGGCGCGCCGAGCTTGGCCGCCCACAGGGCCAGCCGGAACCGGCCGGGATGGGGCAGCACGAAGGCCAGGATCGCCCGGAGCGCGCGGTCGTCGAGCCGCCGGGAGAACGTCTCCTCGATATGGCTGCGGGCGTGGTCGACGAGGTGCATGTAGTGCACGCCCGACGGGCAGGTCGTCATGCAGGACAGGCACGACAGGCAGCGGTCGACGTGCTTGACCACCTCGGCGCTCGCCGCCTTGCCGCCCTCGAGCATGTCCTTGATCAGGTAGATCCGCCCGCGCGGGGAATCCAGCTCGTCGCCGAGCAGCAGGTAGGTCGGGCAGGTCGCCGTGCAGAACCCGCAATGCACGCAGGTGCGCAGGATCTTCTCGGAGGTCGCCATCGCCGGGTCGGCGAGCTGAGCGAGGGAGAAATTGGTTTGCATGGCGCGTTCTGGATGCGTCCTGTCTCAGGCCGATCGCGTCGGCCCCGTCGTTCGATCGTCTGTGCCACCGTTTCGCGCCGGGCACGATGCGGCGGACGGCCCGCGCGAGGTCGGGCCCCCGCGCGGAAGCGCTAAACCCCCGCGTACATCCGCCCGGGGTTGAAAATTCCCGCAGGATCGTGCGCCGCCTTGATCCCCTGCGTCACCCGCATCAGCGGCTCGGACAGCGGCTGGAACACCGGCACCGCGGCGCGCACCGCGTCGGGCGCGCGGATCAGCGTGGCGTGGCCGCGGTGCTCGACGAGCGCCCCGCGGATCGCCGCGGCCCCGGCAT